>CAVWCJ010000004.1:300000-395708 GCA_963753465.1 uncultured Chloroflexia bacterium | reverse complement strand
CAGAAGGCTCCACCGGCGGATTTAACGAGAAAAACGCCTTTCCTCTGAATAAAATATGCATTTACGGACTTCACAACGAGGCAACGACATTGCAAAAATAGCTCAAGACCTACAAAATGCCGGGAAACCAGCCGGTTTGGTGGCTTGAAAATGGACAATTGAATGGATAAAGATAATATGTGTAGTGAAGGTAATTGAAAACGCGGGTTATTTCTGGTACGCTCCTATTAGCCGAATAAATTTAGAAAGGAGCTCAAAATGAAAACAGAAATAACTCGCACGATCAATGATACACCTTTTTCTCAGAACCTTTACATTGCGATCGAACTCAGTAACGAAAAATGGAAGCTTGGGTTCAGCGTCGGATTTGGGCAAAAGCCTCGCCTGCGCAACCTGGATGCCCGGGATCAGGCAGGATTGGTCGAGGAGATCCGCCTGGCCAAAGAACGGTTTGGTTTACCGGAGAGCACGCCGGTGTATAGTTGCTATGAGGCTGGGCGAGATGGCTTCTGGCTGCACCGTTTTCTGCAAAGCCAAGGGGTCACCAATCTGGTGGTGGATTCGGCCAGCATCGAAGTGAACCGGCGCAAGCGGCGGGCGAAGACCGACCGAATGGATACTGGCAAGCTGCTGACCATGTTGATGCGCTATTACCAGGGTGAGAAAAAAGTCTGGAGCATTGTGCATGCTCCCGGCCCGGAAGATGAAGACCAGCGCCAACTGCACCGTGAGTTGATGGCGGCCAAGGCCGAGCAGACCCATCACATCAACCGCATCAAGGGGCTTCTGGCCAGCCAGGGCGTGGCGCTGCCTTTTGATCAGGGCCTCCTCTCCCGTCTGGAAGCGGTGCGTTTATGGGATGGTTCGCCTCTGCCTGCGGCCCTGCATTCCCGATTGGAGCGTGAGCACGAGCGCTACCAACTGGTCAACCAGCAGATCGACCAACTCGAACGCAACCGGGAGGAGGCGGTCCGCACTTCGGCTGCTCCAGCAGTGGAGCAAGTACGCCAGTTGTTACGGCTCAAGGGCATTGGCATGAATTCAGCCTGGGTTTACGTGATGGAGTTTTTCTCCTGGCGTGACTTCCACAACCGGCGGGAATTGGGCTCCCTGGCCGGGCTGACCCCCACCCCTTACCAGAGCGGTGAGAGCGCCAAGGAACAGGGCATCAGCAAAGCGGGTAACCGCCGCATCCGTGCCATGGCCATCGAGATCGCCTGGGCCTGGCTGCGCTATCAGCCCGATAGCCAACTCAGCCGCTGGTATCAAAAACGCTTCGCACAAGGTAGCAAACGGGTGCGCCGCATCGGGATTGTCGCTCTGGCCCGCAGGCTGTTGATCGAGCTGTGGCAGTACCTCGAGACGGGTGCCCTCCCAGAAAACGCCTGTTTGAAAACCAGCTAACCCGAGGTAGCTTCCAGAACACCTGCCCTTTACCAACCATTTTCCCTGGTGTGAGCTGCCCGTAAGCTAGACGGGTTTCCACTCGGAAACCGAGACAAAGATGGGGCAGCTCCCCAAGAGCTTCATTCGCCTCCAAGCGAATACATTATAGGGTGTCCGGTCATGAACCGGCACGGATAGAAGTTGGCCGCAGGAGATTTCTCCTCGACGCTTCACGAAGCTGCCAGGACTATTTTCGGAAGGATTGAGATGAAGGAGCAGGTGCGTGCTGTTGAAGGTTTTGTCCCTGAATTGAGTTTGGCCGCGGTCTGGGCAGCGGTTTACCAGAAACGACCTGAAAAAGGCCGGTCCTCAGAAGTTGCATATGTATCTGGCCTTGACAAGATCACTAACATAGAAGTCTAGCTACCTAGATTTCGCCCAAACTAATGGCAACATGCTCCCGGGCGAGTAAGGAAACAAGGCCATTGCACAGATCGTTTGCCAATGGATCCGCTTGATTGAGAATAATTTGTAAGATCTGGGCGTAATGATCGAACACAATCAAACCGTTCATACGAAACACATCCCGTACCAGGCGTTTCAAGCCGAACTGAGCGATTTTTGGGCAGTGCGGTTCCAGCCAACGGCGGGCCCAGATCAAGGTATTATGAGCCAGGGCTTCCAATTGGGTCAGCATTTGCTGGGCTGCAAAGCGTTTCTTGTTGCGTTTAGGGGTGGCCAGGCCCTGCTTATCTTCCTTGATCTCAATCTCGACCCCGCCACCGCGCTGGTCGTAAAAGCCGACATAAGCCAGCAAGACTGCCCGGGGGTCATCGCTATCCTGGATCGACTGACCGGTCAGCCAGAGCACATCCCTGGGCGACAGGGTCGAGAGGATCACCCCCACCCCCCACTGGCCATTTTTACTGCGGCTCCGCACGGCAATGCGGTTCACTGGCCGACAATACGCATCCGGGATCGTCGTTACCTATCCCATCTGGCGGCCCGGGTCCTCCGGATCGGTGAGCCAGGCATTCACACTTTCTGCCAGATGCTCGGCGCGGGTACCCGAATAGTCTTTGCAGTGGATCTGATAGCCTCTGGCCAGGACCCAGTGGATGTCTTCCACACTGCCGCCACCCGAATTGACCCGCAAGATCGTGCGCTGACGTTTCCGCTCGTCCAACCGCAAAGTCTCTTCCGCCGCTTCCACCAGGGGCTGCAAGGCTCGGTTCAGCTGGGTCTTTCCATCGAAAAGACGCTCGACCACGATTTCCTCATACCAGGTGGCCAGCAGGTACCCTTCCTGAGGCCCACGCCAGTTGCGTTGTTTGGCAAAGTAGCCCTTACTGGCAAAGGCTGCCTTCTTTCCGCACGGCCTGCCGGTCGTGTCCCCATCCAACACCTGCCACTCCAGGTGGTAGTCATGCCAGTAACTCCGGCTGTTTTGGCGAAAAATCGTATTCATGGCTTTATGCATTTGGGCGATTTTCTCAGCGCTGCAGGCATCCAGCGTGTCTTGCACCACCGACTGCTCCGCACATCCTGTTCTACCAAAGGCCAGCTGCAAGCCCGGATCTGCTCGCAAGCGCTTGTTGATCTCCACGATCCCGTGTACACCGGCCAGGATGGCAATATATGCATCCAAAAGCTTTTCTACAAGACTGTACTTGACGATCTTTTGAGCGATTTTGACCTTTTCAACGATCGGCGCAAACAACTTCAGCTCTTGGATCATGACTCCGACCGCGCACAAACTGGCATGCGCCGAAAAAGAACATTTGACATCCCGGTTGATAATGATAGGCTTGTTCATTGTGATGGGTCTCCTGTATTGAGCGTGGTGGCTTTTATACAGGTTTACCCATCACTCTTTTTTCTGTTTGCTTTCCTCGCCCGAATTCACCTTGCCACTATTTCGGGCGAAATCTAGGTAGCTAATAAATGATACGGGAAGAATCCAGCTCTAATAACTTTGGAATAATAAATACCGCCGGGTAAATGAAGATTGGCTATCTCGGCGGTTTGTAATTCAGAAGGTCCTGGCAAGAGTGGAAACTCAACGAATGGGTTCAGCTAGTACAGGAATGTGCACTGACCTTACGAGAGACATCAATTTAGGGTTAGCTGACCCGCATTTCTCCATGAAATTTTCTGGATGAGGTTTTTGCACCACACGGGAAATTCAACGGATGAGATCAGCTTTGATTTTATTTACACGCCTCAACCGTTTTTTGCAACGCTTCATCCAGCCCACCTTTGCCATACCCCAAAGCCTGCCGCGATGGCGTCGGATCAAAGAAGGTCATGGCAGTTTGCAGCTTGATCAAGGCGACTGGGTCCAAACCCCCCTCACGCCCCTGGAAGAAATGTTGAACTTTAATAAAGAAAGCGGCAACGCTTGTCAGCCAGTTGGGCAAGCTCACGACCGGCTTTTCCTTGCCTGTAAGGCGGCTGATTTTTTTTAGTAATTCCACCCAGGTGAGGTTTTCATCACCAATAACATAGCGCTGCCCGGTCTTTCCTTTCTCAACCGCACCAGCGATTGCCTCAGCAATATGATCAACGGAGATGCAGTTGGTACCTCCGTTGGTGTAATAAATCTTGGAGGTAGAGCGGATGTAGTTTATTAATGGCTTCCATATCGGTGTTCGTCCGGGCATGGAACCAAAAATATAGGGCAGCTCGAGAATCATCACCGCCATGTCTGCCCCGCCGGCTTCGATGGCAACCTCTTCCTGTTCCACCCGGCTGCGGATGTAGGGATGATGCTCTTTTAGCTTTAACTCTGGCCAAGTTCGATCAAAATGGACAAAGTATGACCCGAGAACCACGGCTTTTTTAACTCCGGCTTGGCGCGCCAAGCCCAGCAAACGCCTGGTGGCTTCGACATTGTACTTGTAGAAAAAAGGGTATGCCGGCGCCTTGGGGGTAATCCGGTCATCTTCTCCAGCCGCATAAACAACTGCATCCTGCCTCTTCAACAATTTCAATATTTCATCATCTGGCAGAGTGTTCAAATCGGCCAATAATATTGTGAAATCTGCCGGGAAGAGCCCCTCGGCCGGGAGCGGAGGTAGCGCCAGAATTGAAATGCTGTGACCACGCCGGTTTAATTCTTTTCCTGCGTGATAGCCCAAAAAACCTGTGCCACCAATTAATAAAACGTTCAATTTTCCTGTCATATATTCCTTTCCTAATTTACCATAAATGACTCTCCTGCCGGACCCAATTTTTAACAACCCAAATTCAATTACAAAGCATTACAAGCGCCCGTAGAGTGCAAAAACTTCAACCGAAGGAATTTCGAGGAGATTATAAAGCGTCAGCTGAGCTCCGGGCAACGGATTTACTGACTGTCTCATAATTCGGTAAACTTATTTAGGGGATTTTCGCCGCACTTTCTGCCAAAAAAGTTTACTTATTTATGAGACGCTCAGTAGAACTTGCGTTCTGAGTGTTTCGGTGCTAAAATCTGGTCGCTGAGAAATCCAATTTATCTCGCCGGGCCCTGAACAATCGTAGACCGCCGGGCCAGGCAGAATCAGCAGCCCGTAGGTCTAAAGTGTGCGGTGGGAGACTGGAACTCATAACCTGGAGGTTGCAGGTTCTATTAAACGATGCGAGAAGAATCCAGATCTAATAATTAACAATACCTTCGCCAATTATGGACTGATGGAAGGTTGGAAAACCGGGTGAATGGCACCCAAACGGGCGATTTGCTCAAAAATGTCAGCCAATAAAACGGCATCAGGTTTTTCCGGAAGCATTTTTATTGTCTCGACTGCATAGCGGTAGCCATGATAGTGCGCCTTCAAATCCAGGATGCTGAAATCCGGATTGCTCCGTTGAAAGCGGCGCAAGAGCACCTGGGAGAGATTGACCAAGAAGAAGGCCAGGTTGGCGGCATTAGTCACAGCGATCTTTTCAATGTTCATGAAATCCTCGAGGCCCCAGTATTGTTTGGCGTCGCGGAAGTTGAACTCGATCTGGAAACGAAGACTATAGAACTGGATGAGTTTGTCGTAGCATAACTTCAGATCGGTGCTGAACAGAATGACATGGGCCTGGGCCTGAGTATCCAGATTGGTCTTAAGCATGATGACCACATTGAGTGGCAGAGCAATTTCCTTGTTGAGTAGTTCGGCTTGATAAATATCGGTCCGGATATTCTTTTCGGTGGTGCTCTCTTTCAAGTACCTGGCGTCCATCTTGCGAACGATCACTTTGTCGCCATATTTCGGATGAGGCCCACAGCCTGGATAAGGACCCGTATAAGAAAGGTACAAAGCCGCATCCTGGCGGAGTTTCGAGATCAACTGCAATCCGGTCTGGGTCACCATCCCTGCGCTCGGATAATTACCGAAGTGACCATCCAGGACCAGGTATTGGAGCGTCAGAACCTTGCCAATCCGCTGCAAAAACGCCTTCAACGCCACCTGGATCCGCTGTAACTCGGCATTCAACACGACTTCAGCGCTCTTTTTGTTCCGGCTGCCCTTCGGTCGTCCACGTTGGCGCTTTTCTCCAGGTTCTTTCTTCTTCGCCTGCTTCTTGGCTTTGCTGGCAGCCTTCTCCTCGTCACTCCGCACGACCTGATCGATCTGCACCGGGTAGGATTTCTCTTCTCGAACATTGATCAGCGAAAAAGCAAAGAAGGCCAGCCCCGCGATCGGACGTTGTTGCAGACTCGAAAAAAAGCGATCCAATCCATAGGTCTCTTTACCCGCTTTGCCGCACACCACTTCGTCGCCTGCCAAAATGTACTCATCCTGGGGATCCCACAGCCATTTCTGGAAGAAGCTCCACATCACTTCCGCCCAGGGAATCTGGGTGTGATACCAGCGCTGGATCGTCCGATAGCTACCGCCTTTGTCGGTCCAGCGCGAGATCCCCAACATCGTTACTCTTCCGGTCATCATCAGCATTCCAAGAATGATCCGGCTCAACTGGCGCAAAGTCGTTTTTGAGATCAGAGGTGCTATGCTTTGTAAAAGTGCTAAAATGTCTGTCATGGGCTTCTCGGCGTAAGTTGTTGGGTGACACCTCAACTTTATCCGATTAGCCCTATTTTGTCAGTTCATTTTTGGCGAAGGTATTGAATTTATGGAATAATAAATACCGCCGGATATAAGGAGATTGGCTAGCCCGGCGGTTTGAAATTCAGAAAGACATGGTAAGAGTGGAAATTTACCGAATGAGATCAACCAGGGTGGGAATGTGCACTGATCTTACGAGGAACAACAATTTTAGGTTAGCTGAACCGCATTTCTCCTTGAAATCTTCCGGATGGGGTTATTGCACTGTAAGGGGCCGAGCTATTTGGTGGAGTAAGTCTGAAATAAATTGTGACACAAGGAGGAAAAAAACGGGCTCCACGAGAGGTGCCCGTTTTTAGTTTTGGAAAAGGCAGTCAGCCCTGGTCGATTTCGGCGATCGCTTTGAGGATGGTACTGTCATCCAGGATCTGTTTCTGGTCGATGCGGCCAGCGATCAAGGCGGTGATGCACAGGCGGTTGATCTGGCGGGGGAGGCCGCGGGTGTACTCGAAGATGCGTTTGAGGGCATCGTCGCTGAAAGGGGAACCGGTGACATACCCGGCAATGCGCAGGTGGTGCTGAATGTACTCGAGGGTTTCTTTGAGATCGAGGGGAGGGAACTGGTAAGAGTTGGTCAGGCGCTGGCGGAAAGCTTCGTGGATGGACAGGTGCAGGGTCTGGCTGAGGACGGGGGGGCCGATGAGCAGGAGGGTGGCCAAAGAGCGGCTGTCCATGTTGGTGCTCAGGAGCAGGCGGAACTGCTCGAAAGCGGTGGGAGGCAGCAGGTCGGCTTCGTCGAGGATGAGCAGGGGGAAACGCTGCTTGGTGCGGATGAGGTCTTCGAAGGCAGAGCGGATGCGGGCGACCATTCTGGGTCTGCTGAAGGGGGGCTCGTAACCCAGGGCGGCCAGGATATCCCGGTAGAGGCCAGTGATGCCCAGGGTGGGGTTGGGCAGGTAGATGGCCAGGTAGCGGTTGGGGTCGAGGGAGGCGACGAAGCTGCGCACGGCGGTGGACTTGCCGCAGCCGATCTCGCCGGTGACCAGGCCCATGCCCTGTTCGTTGATCAGGTAAGACAGGCGTGCCCCCAGTTCGGACTGGCCACGCGTAGCCAGGATATCGGCGGGGGGGATGTCTTTGGAGAAGGGCAGGTGGGTAAAGCCATAGAACTGTTGAAACATCTCATTTCTCCTGGGGTTTGTCTTTTTCAGTGGGGGTCAGGCGGGTGAACTGCAGCGGTCCGGCGGCTCTGCGCTGCTGCTCCTGATACTCAGAGCGCAAGGCGGTCAGGTAGTCCAGAGAGGATTTGGGCCGGGCAGGGGCAGGCGGCTGGGTGGCCAGACGCTCGACGCTGATATGGCGCTGCTTGTTCTGGACCAGCACGCTGGCCTTGCCAATGGGATTGCCGTCCAGGACCAGCTCAAGGTGCGAAAGATCGAAGGGGTCGAAGCGCAGCTCGAGCCTGCGGCCGGACAAGCTGGGGTCGACCTGGTAGGTATTGCCCTGCAAGTCGAGGGTGGCGTTCTTGCGCACCTGGCGGAACTCGCGCCACAGGAAGGCTTTGCGCAGGACTTCCGGATCAGCGGTGCGGACCTGCTGCAGACCGGCCTGGTAACGCTCCAGCGGGGTCTGCCCGGTCTCGGAATGTTCGTGGCAGTGGTAGACCAGTTCCAGCCAGGCCCAGAAAGACTCGTTCAATTCGGTCAGGCGGGCGATCTCGGAGGTTTCCACCTCCGGCAGGAACTGGAGACGTACGGTCAGAAAAAATCGCTCCTGTTTTCCTTTTCCCTCAGGACTATACGGAGCCGCGTGAATTCTCCGGATACCCAGCGCCGCGCAGGCGGCTGCGAACTGGGTGGATGAGTAGACCTTGCCATTGTCCACGTAGAGTGCATCCGGCACTCCCCGGCGCAAGATCCCGACCTTGAGCACCCGTTCCATGCGCGGCAGGGCTTCGTCAAAAAAGAACTCGGCATACGGGACCAGGCGGCTGTGGTCATCCAGGAAGCAATACAGGTACGCCCGGCGCTTCTTGCCAGGGGCATACGGGTCGGGCAGCCATGGGCCCACCAGCATGTCCCCCTGCCAGAGCGAGTTGGTATGCTCCCGCTCGAAACGCTGGTAGGTGCGTCCCCCCTGGGAGAGCAAACGGCGAGTCTTGCCGCATCTGCGCAGCTGGCTGGTGAGGGTGTGCGCGTTGAGCGGGTGTTCCAGCTGCAGATCCTGCTCCCGATTCAGGATGTCCACCAACGTGCTGGTCGTGCGGGCAGGCTGCTCTTCCCGCAAGGCAATAGCCCGCTCCAGGACTTCAGGCGAAAAAGCTCGGGGAATGCCTTTATCCGAGCGTGGGTTCGAACGCAGGGCCTCGAAGCCGCCCTGGTTGTACAACTGGAGATAGCGCCGCAGGCTGGAGATGCTCACCCGGGTGCGGCTGGAATAGGGAATGGTATAGGTCTTGGCGGCGATCGCACGTAAAGCCTGCTCCAACTGGCCTGCCGCCAGCGGGTCGAAGAGCAGTGCACTGATCAGCCCATAGCGGAACAGGGCGATCTCGGTGTTCCGCTCTTGAGCGTCGTTCGGTGGGGATGATTTTCGGGACATGCTGGGCTCCTTGGATGGTTTTTGGGGTGGCCCTGATAATATCCCTGGGCGCTGGCAGTGCCCATTGTCAAACTGTGTGTGTGGCTCCCCCTAGACCAGCCGCCCCAGTCCCCGCCCGGAGCTCCACCACCACAAAAAACGCACTCGATCATTCCGGCCGTATTCCGCAGCTTCCGCCCAGCGCGTTTTGCCCCAGGCCAGCAAGTGCTCGCTGGCGCCCAGCAAGGCTTGCGCCGGATCCTCCGCTTGCAGGGCTTCCCCGTGCGGGTCCAGCCAGCCTGAACCACTGTCCTGCTGCGCCAGAGTTGCCTGCACCGCCCCCAGCCAGCGGCTGGCCTGCTGCGCAAATGACCCGCACCAGCGCTGCATCGTCCGCCTGGCAGGTGCACCCACCTCGGCGCACTCCGCCTCCAAGGCGGCCCACGTTTTCCCGCAGCCACAGCGCACCTCGATCACCGCCTGGATCACCGGCACTACATAATGCCGAAAGGACAACAGAAAATCCGGCAGCGCTGAGATCGTCCGGTGGCACTGCTTGCAGAACCAGCGCTTGATCCACACCCTCCCGATGTCTTTACGGGATATTCTCCCTTTCGGCTTCCGCAGGTAATACCCGTGCCCGATTAGACAATCCGCCCCTCCGCACAACTGACAACGCCCCAGGCCGCACACCCAATGCCTCTGCCGCACCTGGCTTCCGTACTCTTGCTCCGTGCCTCCAAAACCGACTACAATCATCGCGATGTCCTATCTTGTCCCTTTTACTCTGGCCCTCAAGCCGGGCGAAGCAGCCCCGCCCACCGCCTTGTTTTTCCCCAATGAACCCGGTATCCCAACAGGCTCCTATGAATTGCAGGAAATGTATTGCCCCAACCCTGACTGCCATTGCCAGGAAGCCTTACTCATGGTTATCTCGGTTGAGTCTGGAAACTGGGTTGCCGACATCCGCATCAGCCTGAACCCGGCTGACATGCCCAACCCTAGATTGGATCTCTCTGAAGACACCGCCCTATATGCTCAGGCACTGTTCAAGGATATCGCCCAGGACCTATACACCGATCCAGCCTTTCTGTCTCGCTTGAGAGCTCATTACGATCAGGTTAAAGCAGTGGCTGCAGACCTTTCCCACCCTGCTCACTCAAGAGTGATCCAGTGGGGAATAACCGGTGGCTCCAAACCCCCCGCCAACAAGCGCAAAAGAAAACGCCACTGATTATCTCATCCTTTGATCGCACAATCAGAATAGGTCAATAATTTACGACAACTCGTTTTGGAATTTATGGCGAAAATGTGCTGGACGGCGAAAATTGAACAATTTCCGAAAAACCACAAAAATCCCGGGCCTGGCTGTGGATAAGTGGATACCTCTCCGCTACGCTACGAGTTACCCACTTATCCACAGCCACTACTGCTACTCCCTCCCCACACAAACCAAGGCCACTCTCTTTGGAGCGGCCTATTGAATCCTACCAGATGACAACTCTAATTATTCCGGACAGAACTGCCTAAATTCCCCTATTTAATCCAGACCAGGACATTGCACCTTACGGGTATCATTCTAACAGAGACTGATGATGGGACTGGATTTCCTGCATGTTCTCCAACGAATATATCTCGGATGAGGTTTTTGCACCATACGGGGGTGTGCTTCTTATTTCAGCCTTGACTTAAGCCCACATCTCTTGTTATACTACACAAAGTATCATAATTTGTGCAATATGTAAATGATGCCTGAAGGCGAGACCGTGAATGTCCGACAATAACGAACGCCAGCAACAGATTCTCGATGCAGCCGCAGAAGTCATCATCCGATTGGGATATGACAAGGCAACCATGAGCGATATTGCAGAGGAAGCCGGCACGAGTCGTAGAACAGTCTACCTGTATTTCAAAGGAAAAGAGCAGCTTTTCGAAGCGCTCCTATACCGTGAATATATGCAATATGCCCAGACCTGGTTGGAGCAGATAGATGCGGACCCGCGCGGTGGGACGGTTGGTGGGTTCTACCGGGCGCTCTTTCACTCCGTGAATAGTCGTCCTTTGATTGCTGCCATGCTGCGACGTGACAGGCACGTGGTCGGCAACTACCTCCGCAAGCGAGACAACCTCTTCACCCAAATGAATTCCGAGGTGGACACGGCCGGTTTCTTTCAGGCGCTGCAAGCGGCGGGAGCGATTCGCCAGGATATCGATCCGGCCGTGATCTTACACATCGTCGAAATGCTGTCGTACGGCCAGTTAACCATCGGGGATTTCAAACCGCCTGACCAGTTTCCGCCCTATGATGCGGTCATGGAAGCACTGGCCGACATGATGGATCGCGCGCTGATGCCGGCAGATGGCGGCAACAGCGAGGCGGCTAAAGCCATCGTCAGGCAAATTACCGCCGCGGCACGCGCGCAAATCGAGCGAATCAAACAGGCAAAAGACATAAAACAGACGATACACCAAGGAGCAACCAATGACAACCGATAAGATCCAATTCACAAAAGAAAAAGAAACGATGCTCATCACTTTGAGCAGTCGAGCGCTTCAGAGCCAGTGGAAGAATCCCATCTTGCGTGATCCCTGGGCTGAAGAAGCAATGCGGCATATCGATTATGACACCAGCAAGCAGTTAAGCGGAGTAGCCTCGTGGAGTATGTGGAAGGATATTGGATGTACTATCGTCGCCACGCGCGCCGCGACCTTTGATCAACTGACGAAGCAATATCTTGCCGATCACCCGGATGCGACCGTGCTCCACGTGGGCTGCGGCATGGACAGCCGTGTTTTCCGAGTCGATCCCCCTGCCAATGTCCAGTGGTTCGACGTGGATTACCCCGATGTGATCGACCTGCGCCGCCAACTGTTTCCCGAACGGGGCGCCTCCTATCACCTGATCGGCGCGCCGCTGGATGATTTGCGCTGGTTGGACGAGGTTCCACGCGATCGACCCGGGCTGTTTATCGCCGAGGGGGTGTTGCACTACCTGAGCGAAACGGAAGTGAAAGCGCTCCTCAATGCGGTGGTCGCTCACTTTCCCGGCGGTCAGATGATCTTCGATATCTGCAATTCGATGATAGTAAAAAGAACGGGCTCGAATGTTGGGGGCACGGGTGCAACCTACAAGTGGGGGCTTGATGATCCCCAGGACATCAAGCAGCTTGAGCCGAAGCTTGAACTGATCAAGGAATTCAGACCAAGCGAACAGGTCGCGTTTTCCCGATTCCCGTTATGGTGGCGGGCCCTTTACCGCGCGCAAGAGGTCGTCCCCATGCTGCGTAGGATGGAACGTACGATAGTCTACTTCTATTAGGACGCAAGCTCGGCATCACGATCATGAGTCGTGTGAAACGGAAAAACCTCCGGCAGTCACGTGAGATCATCTCGCACCTCCCGCCGGGAAGACCGGCGTGAGCAGGACATCGCGAATGAACCACAGGCGGTTTGTAAGGCCGATGGCCATGGCCGGGGTCCGAGGTTCGAAATTATTTTACCCTCCGATTCGGCAAGGAGCAGGCGAAGCGCGCGGTGCGGGCGGTACCAGTTGTAGACGGTCAAGCCCCGCCAACCGAGGGCCCGTATGGTGCAAAAACTTCATCCGAAGGGATTTCATAAAAATAATAATTTCCGGCTTGGGGTTAAATTATAGTTTTATGAGATTTGTTCTGAACGGTGTGTTATAATCAGAACATCTGTGCTTTCAGGCTATTAAGAATTTTCTTATCAGCCAATAGCCAATCGTAGTTCTTCGGGTTCGTTTCTATCGCAAGTCTGAAAGCAAGTCAAAAACCCGAGCTTGAAGTGAAAAAAGTGCGGGGATAGGGCTGGAACTCATAACCTGAAGACCTATGGTTCACTTAAGAGTGATTCGCGAAGAGTTCAACGCTAACAACTTTTAGCACAGCAATACCGCCGGGCCAATGAGAATTGGTAAGCCCGGCGGTTTGTGATTCAGAGGGACCTGGCAAGAGTGGAAATTCAATGAACGAGATCAACCAATGCAGGAATGAGCGCTCATCCCGGGACGGACCTCAATTTTAGGTTAACTGAATTACTTTCCGCCTTGAAATCCTTCTGGATGGGGTTTTTGAATCATACGGGTTCTGTTCGACAAAGGACACGTTGTCTGATTTAGAGATGGGCTACACAAGGTGAAGAATGATGATGTTGTTGTAAATAATACGCGCATCCAAAATAGAGGGAGAGGAATAAAAGATATATCTTCCTGCTTGCTATTTATTTACCTGGGATGTATCCCATAGCATGATCGTGCCGTCTGGGGAACCAGAGGCCAAAACCTTCCCATTGGGAGTAAAAACCAAAGAGGTCACTTCATATTTCATTGCGGACAAATTCGTACCTTGCCATTCGATGCCGGCAAAGCTGGTCAGTAATTCACCGGTAGCGACATCATATAAATTGATCGTTGATAACTTCCTGACTGCTATCCGTATTAAAATCCTTCTGGACGAGGTTTTTGCACCAAACGGGCTATTTGGTGAACTCGGATGGAATATTTACACCATGTTAGTATATCAATGCCCCTCGTAGGGGGCGGGCCAGGCACTTTTGGGAGTAGACTTCCCAGGGGTTAGGAACGGGGACGTCCTGCTCCGGGTGTGTGACGTATGGGCCAGCCGGTGTCCTGTATGAGATGTTTGATTAAGCTCGTCACCATGTTTGGCTGCCTGTTCGGATCCACTAACCTGGGAAGCTCATTGAGCAAGCCCGAGTCCGTGTGTGATGTCCATGCCCAGAAATCAAGGTGCCCGGCCCTTTTTCATTCCATGCGGAGGCGTTGATATGGCAAGTGGCTTGACACGATTTCTCGGATTGGATATCCACAAGCAGTATTTTGTTGCGGTCGCGGTCAACCGGGATCTGGAGATAGTCTTCGGCCCCCAAAGGGTTTTGAATCACCAGCTGGAAGAATGGGCGGAGAGGGTGCTCACGCCCCAGGACGCAGTCGTGCTGGAAATGACCACCAATACCTATCTGTTCTATGATACTTTGCTGCCGCATGTCCATTCGGTCGTCGCAGTTCATCCGCCCAATGTCCCGGAGGTCACGAATGCCCGGGTGAAGACGGACAAGAAGGCCGCCGAGACGCTGGCGCAGCTGTTGGCAGCCGGGATGCTCAAGGGAAAAGGGGTGTGGATCCCGCCGTACGAAGTACGCGACCTGCGCGCTCTGGTGGCCCGTCGGGAAAAGATGGTCCACCTCTCGACTATGGCGAAGAACCGCTTGCATGCCATGGGGCATCGCAATCACCTGGTTCTGCCAGAGAATCCCTTTTCGCCCGACCAGCGCACCTGGTGGGAAAGCCTGCCGCTCTCGACGACTGAAAAGCTGCTGGTGCGTTCCGACCTGGAAACGCTCGAATTTGCCCGGAAACAGGTCGAGCAGGTTGAAGACTGCCTGAAGCAGAAGAGTGCCCAGGATGAACGCATCCCTCTGCTGGTCCAGCTTCCCGGGGTGGCCATGCTCACCGGTATAACGATCCTGGCTGCTATCGGCGATGTTACTCGCTTCCCGACCGCCAAAAAGCTGGTGGGTTATGCCGGGTTAGGCACCCGTGTCCATGACAGCGGCATGACCCATTCCAGCGGCCGAATCACCAAAGCAGGCAGGCGAGATTTGCGCCGCGCCATGGTGAACGCTGCCAACCATGCCGTGGAGGATTATCCCCACTGGAAGGCAGAGCTGGAGCGGCTGGAACCGCATCTGGGCCGGTCCAAGGCCATTGTGGCCATCGCTCGCAAGCTCCTGGTAGCAGTCTGGCATGTGCTCACCAAGCAGGTGGTGGACCGTTTTGCGGATCCACAGCATGTGGCTCGTTCGTTCCTCGCCCATGCTTACAAGATCGGCGTAAGAAATCTACCCAAGGGACAGTCGGCGCTGGCTTACACCCGCGAACAACTGGATCGATTGGGCCTCGGGAAAGATCTGCAGGAAATCTATTTAGGATCCAAGTCCCGCAAGCTGCCGCCCTCAAAGCTGTTGATCGAAAAAGAGTGAGCGGTGTCCCAAGCAGGTCGGCGCTCCTGAAACCAGGATATATTCCGGACGCCCCGGGACAAAGACCTTAACCCGGTATTTGGAAACGGGCTCACCGCTCGCATCCATTATACATCGGGGGTCAAGTGACCGTTTCATTGAGTAATGAAACGGAATGGAAGGGTTTGTCTTTTTAAAGTTCGATGGCGTTTTCCAATAGCCGGGTGGTATTATAATCATCCTCCCCCCACAAAAGGCGAGCTGGCTGGTACTCCACCCGTTAGCTCGTCTTTATTTTTGGCGATACTCTTGACACTTTATTGAGATAATATGGATAGCTTGAATTGAAAAAGCGGGTCGTTTCTGGTAAGCTTCTTTTAGCCAACATTAGAAATGAAAGGAGCTCATATGAAACCAGAAACAACTCGCACCATCAATGATACACCACATTCTCAGCACCTTAACATGGCAATCGAACTCAGCAACGAAACGTGGAAGCTTGGGTTCACCATCGGATTTGGGCAGGCGCCCCGTCTGCGCGACGTGAGAGCCCGGGATCTGACGGCATTGACAAAGGAGATCCGCATGGCCAAAGGGCGGTTTGGTCTGGCAGAGGCCGCACCGGTGCTCAGCTGTTACGAGGCCGGGCGGGATGGATTTTGGCTCCACCGCTTCTTGCAGACACTGGGAATTACCAACCTGGTGGTGGATTCGGCCAGCATCGAAGTCAACCGGCGCAAACGACGGGCGAAGACTGACCGGATGGATGTTGGGAAATTGCTGACCATGCTAATTCGTTACGATCAGGGCGAGAAGAAGGTTTGGAGCATTGTGCATGTTCCCAGCCCGGAAGATGAGGACCAGCGGCAGCTGCATCGTGAACTGATGGCGCTCAAGGCCGAGCAGACCCACTACATCAACCAGATCAAAGGTCTGCTGGCCAGCCAGGGTGTGGCGTTGCCCTTCCAGAAGGATTTTCTCTCCCGATTGGAGACGGTGCGGCTGTGGGACGGCTCGCCCTTGCCTGCTGCCTTGCATGCCCGGTTGAAGCGTGATTACGAGCGTTCCCAACTGGTCAAGAAGCAGATCGCCCAGCTCGAGCTCGAGCGGGAGCAGGCGGTCCGCATTTCGACCGCCCCGGCCCTGGAGCAGGTGCGCCAACTGCTGCGGCTCAAAGGGATCGGGATGAATTCAGCCTGGCTGTTTGCGATGGAGTTCTTTTCCTGGCGCGGTTTCCACAACCGGCGGGAAGTAGGCTCCCTGGTTGGATTGACCCCCACCCCCTACCAGAGCGGTGGAAGTTCCCACGAACAAGGGATCAGCAAAGCAGGCAACCGCCGCATTCGCACGATGGCGGTCGAGATCGCCTGGGACTGGCTGCGCTACCAGCCGGATAGCCAGCTCAGCCGCTGGTATCAAGAACGCTTTGCAAAAGGCGGCAGCCGGGCGCGCCGCATCGGCATCGTTGCCCTGGCCCGCAGGCTGTTGGTCAACCTCTGGCAATACCTCGAGACGGGTACACTCCCAGAAGGCGCCTGCCTGAAACCCAGTTGATCAAGGCGCCCTATGCCTGTCCAATCCTGGTTGAACCACTTCTGGCAGAACGATTGTGCTCCCTCCAGCCACCCAGGCAAGGGATCGCTTCGCTCGGCTCCCTATCGGTCGCCGCCCTTGCCTGGGGCCCGGCCTCCGGGAAATCGCTCTGCTTAAGAAGTGGTTCAACCTGAAAATATCCAGCCGGATCCCTTCCTTCCACTCGCATCCTGATCCTCACAGGATTGGATCTTTGACAGCTTTCGGTATCCCTACCCCCGAAAGAATCACTTCCCCCCTGGTGTGAACTGCCCGTTTTACGGACGGGTTTCCCTCTGGGAACCGATACTGAGATGGGGCAGCTCCTCAAGAGCTTCTTTACTCGCTTTCAAGCGAATACATCATTAGGTGTCTGGTCATGGATCAGCACGGATAGAAGTTGGCCGGAGGAGATTTCTCCTCGACGCTTCGTGAAGCCGCCAGGAATGCAACCGCAAGAAGTGTGACCGTGGGAGTCGGGGAACGCTCTTGAAGAGTTTAGCTGTCGTTTGCAAGGAGTTCGCCCGCTGGCGGTCTGTGGCTCTATTGCTGACTGATCAGTGGGTCACCAGAAACGACCTATTCAAGGCCGGTCCTTTAAATGTTCTTATGCAACAGACCCTTGACAAAATCGCTATCATAGAAGTCCGTACAGATGTCAATGTATTTTTTTATCCTTTGCATGCTCTCTTGAATTAAGAGTGTTCTCTATAGAAAACCTGTAGAAAGTTCTTGTATTGTATGCTCAATGCTAAGTAATTGATAATTTGGCTCATGTAGCCTTTGCGTCTCTGAGGTTATATGAGCCAAAGCCAAACGAGGAGAGAAAATCTATGAAATGGCATATGAAACGACACATGTTTTTGTTCCTGGCCATTGCGTTCGTGTTGGCATTCACGTTGCTGGGGACTCCAACCGCTGCCCAGACATCGACCTGCGGGCAGTGGGATCTCGTACCGCTAGTCAATGGCACATACATTTACCAGCAGAATGAGTGGAACTCAACCCTCACGCAATGCGCCAATGTGGGCCCGAACGCGCAGTTTAGCCTCACGACGGCCAACTTCAGCAACGGCGGCGGCTCTCCGGCCACTTATCCATCCCTCTACAAGGGCTGCCACCCCTTCGGCGGTCAGACCCCCAACCAGGGGATTTGCACGTCGAACAGCAACATGCCCATCCTGGTCAGCAACGTCACCGGGGCCACCACCAGCGTCAGCGGATCGGGGTCCAGCTCGATCTATGACTTCTCCTATGACATCTGGTTCACCTCCAACGGCTCGGCCCAGGGCAGACCAAACGGCGGAACCGAATTAATGATCTGGCTGAACTACGCGGGATCCATCCAGCCCTTCGGCTCCCAGATCGCTACCGCCACCATCGGCGGTGCCACCTGGGACGTGTGGGCTGGCAACCAGGGGTGGAATACGATTTCTTACCGCCGGCAGACCCACGTAAACTCCGCCAGCAACCTCGACCTCCGGCCGTTCTTCAGCGATGCCGTCTCGCGCGGCTACCTGTCGAACTCGGCATACCTGATGGACATCGAGATGGGCTACGAGATCTGGAGCGGCGGCCAAGGATTGGGGATCAGCAGCTTCTCCGCCAGCGTCTCAGGAAGTGCCTGTACCTCATGCAGCGGCGGTGTAACGATGACACCCGCCCCGCCCACGATCACCCCCGGCCCCAGCCCGACGCCATACCCGGTCGGTACGGGCACCGGTCTGCAAGGTCAGTATTACAGTGGCACAAACTTTGGCGCCCTCCTACTGACGCGCATTGATCCCACCGTGAACTTCAACTGGGGCAGCGGTTCGCCTGATCCCGCAGTCCCGGCAGACGGTTTCTCCGTAAGGTGGACGGGCCAGGTGCAGCCGCGCTACTCGGGGACTTATACCTTCTATGTAAGCTCCGACGATGGCGAGCGCCTGTGGGTCAACAACCAGCAGATCACCAACGATTGGGTCGACCACTCGGCCACCGAGACGAGCGGGACGATTTCGCTGGCCGGCGGGCAGAAGTACGACCTCAAGCTGGAATACTATGAGGACACTGGCGACGCCAGCGTTGTGCTCTCCTGGTCCAGCGACATCCAGGCCAAGCAGGTCATCCCGCAGAGCCAACTTTACCCGCCGGCGGGTGCCACCACGCCGACAGTTGGGCCGAGCAACACGCCCACCCGCTCCCCCACCCCTACGCAGACCAACACACCCGGCGGACCGACGCCCACACGCACGCCCACACAGGGCTCGGGCAGCGGAACGGCCTGCAGCCCGGTCAACGCTACCATCACAGCTCCTTACACCTACGATGGAGCAGGCACTTTCTGCTGGCAGACCAGCAACCTAGGTACATATATAAACTCCTGGAATCTGGCTACATTGACCATTAATGGCGTCAATTACACTAATCTCTACGCCTTCACCAGCGCCTTACCTGCCAAAATAAACGGTTATTGGTACGTTTACTACGTAGGCAACTACTCTTGGAGTCACTTCGAAGCCAAGTAGGTGAATTGTTGCTGCTGGTGTCGGTCGCGCAGATGCAATCCCGCCACCACAAAACGAGGCTGTACCACTGAGTCCACGCCGTAGCCGCAATTCACAAGGGTTGTTTCGCAAATCACTGGGCATTTGTTGGAAGCACTCCTCAGGTAGAGCAGCAGTTCGACTGCTGCTCTACTATGCTCTCTGCCCTACAATATGCCTGGGATCAGCACTTCCAGAAATCTGAAATCATCATGGTGTTATGCGGTTCGTATGTGCACGTGATGGAAACGTGTGATTGTTCCAAGATTGGTAAATTGGGTGGTATAAAAGGATTTCCGGAGCAACTGTGAATTGTCCCGGAAATCCATACAGAAAGGCACATCAGCACCATGCGCCTCAAGTTGATTTTACCAAGAGTTGATCCCGATACCTATATAGAACCGGAGCATTGCCCTCATCCCGGCTGCCCGGGCAAGCACTTCTTCCCCATGCAGGAGGTCCAGAAGAATGTGCGCGATAGCCAGTACGAGACGGTGAAAGCCCGGCGATACAAGTGTCTGTGGTGCGGGCATACGTTCCGGGTGTATCCCCAGGGAGTGAGTGCAGCACAGGTCTCACAGCGGCTGAAAGGGATGGCGGTGATGCTGTACCTGTTGGGCTTGAGCTACGGGGCGGTGGTGATCATGTTGGAAGCCCTGGGGGTAGATCTGAGCAAGAGTAGTGTGTATCGCAGCCTACAGGCGGCTGCGGAGGTGGTGCCGGGATTGAAGCAGCAAGAGCTGCTGCAGGGGTATCGGACGAAAGCGTTGGGAGCCGACCTGACCAGTGTGAAATGTAAAGGGAAATGGCTGAGCCTGGGGGTGACGGTGGATCCATTGACAGGCTGGGTATTGAGCATTGACCAGCTGGAGTCCGAAGATGCGCAGACCCTGCAGAAGTGGATCGAGCCAATCGCCGAGAGCGTCGGGGCGCACACCCTGGTCACGGATGATGCAGATGCGTTGAAAACTGCTGCGGATGACAGTGGGCTGTTCCATCAGGTGTGCAAGAGCCATGTCGGCCGCAACACGGACGAGTTGATCGCCAGCCTCAGCCAGGCCATCCAGCTGGGACGGGATCCTTCCCTGGCCGAACTGCACATCCAAGCTTCCCAGGCCCTGGAGGATCTGCGCCGCCTGGGGGAGCTGATCCATTCCCGCCAGCCTGACCAACAGGCGGAAGTTCAAGCGATGTATGAGCGTTATGCCATGGCGCCTGCCCCTACCAAAGGCGCCACCGCCAGCCTCGCCTACCGCCTCCGCAATCTCTTCCTCGACCGCTGGAACCTCTGGCCGCGCTTGACCTTCTACCGCACCTGGAAAGATGCGGCCGGAACCCCTCTCCTGGATGGCACCAATAATGCCTGCGAACGCGCCATCGGCTGGTGGATCAAGGAACGCTATCGCACCATGCGGGGCTACAAACGCGATCAGTCCGCCCTGAACGTCAGCCGCCTGATTGCCCACTGTGGCAATCACCTCAATTCAGGCCTGGATTTGGCTACCTTATTCGCCTGATCCAGGCTCGCCAGTTTCCTTCCCCGTTATTCCTTGCCCCTTGGTCGATGCTTTACCAAATTTGGAACAGTCACGGAAACGTTGCTTTCTCGGTATTTCGGTGCTAAAATCTGGTCGCTGATAAATCCAATTTATCTCGCCGGGCCCTGAACAATCATAGACCGCCGGGCCAGGCAGAATCAGCAGCCCGTAGGTCTAAAGTGTGCGGTAGGAGACTGGAGCTCATAACCCGGAGGTCTTAACACTACAACGACGTTTCATATTACTACGACGTTTTGAATATTACTACGACGTTTTGCGGCGGGACCCTTTCGTAACCTTGGCGCGGCGCTGATTGAGGTTGTGCTTGCGGTGAGAGCAGTAGGCCAAATAGTTTCGCCGCTGATGGTAGTTGATCGAGGGTAAACCATCTTCGGGATGCTGAGTTCCCTCGGAAATAGTGGGTGCCACCAGTTGCCGAGCCTGAGAAATAGTAAGTGCAGGTAGTTTTTTTAAAGATCAAGCGCAACCGCATCAGGAAAAGGTGCGCCATAAATGTTTGGAACATATGATGATGCCATCCCAACCAGGTCCGCATTTCGTAATGATCCATCCCGACCTCGCCTTTCGATTCTTCAAACGAAGTTTCGATCGGCCAGCGCAAACCGCTCACGCGGATCAACTCTGCCTTTGGGCAGTTGGCAGGGGCATTGCTCAGATAGAATTTCAATTCGGATTGCGGTGCCCAACTGCGGCGCAAGATGAGCCACTGGCGTATGGCTGGCAAGTGGTCATGAACAGGGGTCACACGCAACACCGCAAAGCCGGCTGCCAACGGGCCTTTGCTGCCTTCATGGATCAGATGCCGATGCCAGGCGGTTTTCGGCAGATTGGCTGCCAGTACCCGCACTTCCTCCGGCGGCGGAGCACTGCGCCGGACGCGAGGATACAAGCGGGGGGGTCCCATCAGACTTGGCCCCGGCTCTTCTACCAACGGCGTGCGCTCCCAGACGCGTGTGTCGCTTGGCACTTCGGCCAGGTACCACCGGTGCATCGCCACGATTTCGTGCAAAAAAGCCGGGTTTTTCCCAAAACTTTCGTCAAAAACCACCCACTGAAAGGGAATCACGCCGCGCTCATCCATTTCCTGCAACATATCCAGTGCCAGCTCACCCTCGGTTTGAAATCGAATGTTCTCCGGCAAACCACAGGCCTTTCGCAACAGACGATGATCTGCGTCAAACCACTTCTGCGGAAGATACAATCGTTCATCCAAGAAACCATAGCCTCGCCGACTGACATATCCCAGATAAATCCCTTCCTGGCAATTCGCGATCTTGCCAAGATGCCCGCAGTATTGCCGCGCCACTCCCACCGAATGCTTCCCTTGTTTCGGGAAACCGCTCCCATCCACAACGACAATCCCATCCCGCTCGCCCATCCACTCAGCCACCCAGGCCTGCAATTGGGTCATCGGCCCGCGAGCGTCCCATTCACTTTGACTCATGAAGCGTTGCAGGTCTCGGACGGCGTTGGGGACTGCACCCAACAATGCCAGCACCATGGGTTCAATCGTCTTTCGTTCCAGGTTGGACAGCTGCCCGCACAAGTAAAACCATGACCAATCGGCCTGTTCGTGCCGCTGGAAGAATTGTTCAAACGCATGATGGTAATCAATCAACTCTTTCACTGCTGTTTTCACGTCTTGACGAGTAGCTGGTCTCGGGCGCTGCCCACTGGCGGGCGGTTGATGAATTGACCGAGTATGAGCACGGGCAGATGGATGCTTCTTGTTCATGGCGATCTCCTTTCAAGAGTGTTCGCCATGGAGTGTACGTCGGAATTCTTATGTTTTACGCGAAACGTCGTAGTAATATTCAAAACGTCGTAGTAATACGAAACGTCGTTGTAGTGTTAAGTAACTTTAAGAGTGATTCGGGAAGAATCCAAGTCTAATATCTTATAAAACAATGAATACCGCCGAGCCAATGAAAAATGATAAGCCCGGCGGTTTGTAATTCAAAGGATATTATTCGAGTGGAAACGTAACGAATGAGATCGGCCGGTTTGGGAGTGTGCGCTTATCTATTACAAGACATCAATTTAAGGTTAGTTGATCTCGTATGGTGCAAAAACTTCATCCTAAGGAATTTCAAGGAGATCATAAGCTCCCAGCTGATGTTTGAATTATTGTGTTCGTGTTTAGCGTCAAAATCGAAAACTGAACAGGGTCAAACCTCGTGATATAATCAGAACATCTGTGCTTTCAGGCTAATAAGAATTTTCTGATCAACCACTAGCCAATCGTAGTTCTTCTGGTTCTTTTCTATCGCAGGTCCGAAAGCAGGTTAAAAACACGAGCTTGATGTGAAAAATGTGCGGGGATAGGACCGGAACTCATAACCTTGAGGTCGCTGGTTCCAGTCCAATCCCCACAACTTTTTCGAAATGGCTATAAGGTGAAACCGGATGGAATATTTGCACGCTATGGGGTTAACTTATCTTTATTTATCTTTGAAATCTTTTGGATGAGGTTTTTGCACCATACGGGGCGGGGAGGCGTCAAATATTCTCCAATCTCGTAATCGCTGACGCGCAAGGGATACTCAACTCACCGCTTTCTTCACAAGCGCGGCGATCCTTGTCTCCTCGGCAGCGGTCAACTCCTTCAACGCGTAACGGGTCGGCCACATAGCGCCTTCATCGAGGTTCGCCGCATCATTGAAGCCGAGCTCTGCGTACCTCGTGTTGAACTTCTCTGCGTATTGGAAGAAGCAGATGATCTTGCCGTCCTTGGCATACGCGGGGAAGCCGTACCAGGTTTTCGGCATGAGGGTCGGTGCGCTGGCTTTGATAATCGCATGGAGCCGCTCGGCCATGGAGCGATCCGGTTCCTTCAACGCGGCGATCGCCGCAAGCACGGCCTTTTCGCCTTCCTCCCTGTCCTTGGAGGCGCGCGCTTCTGCCTTAAGTTCCTGGACACGAGTCTTCATCGCGGCTTTTTCCTCGTTTGTGAATCCTGTGGACTTCTTTTTGGTGCTGGTACCTGTGTTCATGAGAATCTCCTTATGGCTAATGTTTCCGGTAAAATCCTTGCATGTCCGTACAATGTATGCAAGCGAAATATAGATGTGTTACTGGAGGGCTCACGGATCCTGAATAAGCCCGATGATGTTACCCTCAGCGTCTCTTACACTTGCGACCAACCTTCCGTCACCGACATCTGTTATCTTCCGCAAGGTTTTTGAGCCGGCTTCCAGGAGAGATTGCATATTCTGCTGGATGTCATCGACGTGGTAAAAGGCTGTCGTTCCGGCTTCGGGGCTGTTCGGAACCAATCCAATATCCTGATCTCCAACCTTGAAGCCAACATAATAGGGCTGGTCCCCATATGGATTGACGCCCAAGAGCGTGCGGAATAGCCTCTTCGCCCGGGCCATATCCTTGACAGGATAGATGATCGTTTTGACACCCTGATTCATATAGATCTCCTTTACTTGTAATTTTTACCATTTAGTCATATAATAAAGATACTCTAAAATAAAGATATTGTCAAGAGGCTTTGATATGGCAGACCCCACAAAGATTGACCTGATGATCCGGACCAATATGGCGGCCAGGGAGTACGGTATTCAGATGACGCTGTATCGCAACATGATTTTCGAAAGGCTGGGCGTTAATACTACCGACATGGAATGTCTCGGTTTTTTATTTACTAAGCGCATTGCCAGCCCCTCTGAGCTCGCCAGATATACCGGCCTCAGCTCCGGAGCGACGACCGCGATGCTTGATCGGCTCGAAAAAGGGGGATTTATCGAACGCCGACCCAATCCAGATGATCGCCGCGGAACATTCATCGTTCTCGCTAAATCAGGAGCTGAAAAAGTGGCGCTGTGGTATGCGCCCGTGGGAAAAGCGCAAGATGCACTCATTTCAAATTACTCTGAAAAAGAGTTGCAATTAATCGCCGACTTCTTTGAACAATATGCAAAAGTATGGGAGCAAGTACGCGAGAACCTCCAAAAGTCATGAGCAACAACCAGATTCAATTAAGCATCAGACACGCCCAACTGGCTAGCGTATTTGGTTATCGAAAAAATCACCGAAGTTATTCACCCAAGAAGGCTGCATATCGGTATAGGTGAAACAATTATCCAAAATTGCTGATGGGAGGATCAAATTACCCGTATGGTGCAAAAACTTCATCCGAAGAGATTTCAAAAAGTTAATCATGTTCAAGCTTTTGTCTGAATTACAGTTTTAGGCTTACATGCTGAACGCTGTGTTATAATCAGAACATCTGTGCTTTCAGGCTAATAAGAATTTTCTTATCAGCCAATAGCCAATCGTAGTTCTTCGGGTTCGTTTGCGTCGCAGGTCCGATAGTAAGTTAAAAACACGAGCTTGACATGAAAAAAGTGCGGGGACAGGACTGGAACTCATAACCTGAAGACCTACGGTTCCCTTAAGAGTGATTCGCGAAAAGTTTAACGCTAACAACTTTTATCACAGCAATACCGTCGGGCCAATGAGAATTGGCAAGCCCGGCGGTTTGTGATACAGAAGGACCTGGAAAGAGTGGAAATTTAATGAATGAGATCAACCAATGCAGGAATGAGCGCTTATCCTAGGACGGACATCAATTTTAGGTTAACTGAACTGCTGTCCGTATTAAAATCCTTCTGGATGAGGTTTTTGCACCATACGGGCAGGCGCTCGATTCCGCCCTGGAACCTCATCAGGTTTCCTGGAATTGGTTTAAAGGACACGCCGGCGTGCACGCCAACCATCGTGCCGATTACCTTGCGCGCAGAGCTATTCCGCGTTAATATACGGCCTGTGGTCCGATGCGAATCCGGCATTCGCTCAGACTATATTTGACGGCCATACTGTAGAGGTCCCATGATATCCGAACAAGATTCCAATGCCCCACCAAAAAAAGTGCTGCCTCGTAAACCGCTCACCCGGCGGTTGCCGTCCCCGCCAGGTATTGCCGCGACCCACGTCACTTCTTTAGCGGCTTTATTGGTCGGCCTGTTGATACTTTTGGATGGTTGTGCAAGTACGAGCAGTGGAAACAAATCCCTCACGGTTGCAACGCCGTTCTCCGGTGAATTGCCGTTCTCCAGTGAATTGCTTGGGGTCAACCCCTCGCCCGAGGGAGGGTACTTCGAGATCAAGTGGTATCGGTTGAAACAATTCATTGAAAAAAACGGCGGTGTGGACGTCATTGTAATCGGCAGCTCCGTGGTCAATACAGGGATCGATCCGGATATCGTCGCCGAGACCTATGCCAAGCAAACAGGCACCAAATTGAGGATATTTAATTTTGGTGTCGAATCCCTGGATATCGTTCCGAATTCCGTGTACGCGAAGATCCTGGTCCAAAAGTATCATCCCGCCCTGCTCATTTTTGGAACCATCCCGAGGGATTACTTGGACAACGACGGTGAGGAGGTGAATTCCCTTTTCCTGGCGAGCCCCTGGATCCAATACCATTCGGGAAAATTGAACCTTCTGGGTTGGTCGATCGACACCTCTGTGGCGCTCCACCTTTTCATGCCATTCCGCAAGTGGATGCGCACTGATTCTGCCGATCAACAATCCAAGTACAACTACCGGTTGAGCAGGACCTCCGCCAGTGGATACGAGCCCGACCACTATATCGCCACGAATTCAGATCAGCATCCAGACCCGAGTGATCCGAACGAGGTGGACGCTTTTGCAAAGTATCACGACTTTCAAGTGGCGGCCGACCGATTGGCACGCCTGCAGGACATCCTGGACCTGCAAAAAATCGGAAAAACACAGGTGATCGTCATCGACATGCCCCTGGCCTCCACATTTCCCGATTATATGGGCGGTCAATCGGTGTACCAGGCGTACCAGCAAACGCTTGAGACGACTGTCGCCGCCTCGGGATCGGTGTTCATCCCGGCGAATGGCGACCCGGCCATACCCCCGGATGGCCATTCGGACCGGGAGCATTTGAACCATATCGGCGCACCCGTCATGAGCACTTTCCTGGGGAACCAGCTGGCTGGCCTGACTAAGAACAACGGCATGCAGTTTATCAATAATGCAAATGGCAGCAAATAAAAGAGCAAAGTCGAAGGTGCTTTCGTGTCCAACCAAGAATCCGATTTGATGAAACAAGGCTCGCGCCTATTCAGCCTTGTTCCGGTTGACCGCAGCAAATTCAACCCGAAACAATGGTCGAGTGCAAAATTATCGCAGTTCTTCGGGTTTGTTTTCATCACAGGTCCGAAAGCAGGTCAAAAACACGAGCTTGATGTGAAAGAAGTGCGGGGATAGGACTGGAACTCATAACCTGAAGACCTGCGGTTCCCTTAAGAATGATTCGCGAAGAGTTCAATGCGAATAACTTTTAGCATAGCAATACCGCCGAGCCAATAGGAATTGGCAAGCCCGGCGGTTTGTGATTCAGAAGGACCTGTCAAAAGTGGAAATTTAATAAATGGGATCAACCAATGCAGGAATAAGAGCTCATCCCAGGACGGACATCAATTTTAGGTTAACTGAACTGCTGTCCGTATTAAAATCCTTCTGGACGAGGTTTTTGCACCAAACGGGATATTGGTAAGAATCGATACTCGAAGAAGAAGATCAGTCAGCAAAAAATGTACTCTCATTCTGGGAGAGACATCAATTTGGGGTTCGTTAGCTACATTTGTCCTTGAAATCTTTTGGATGGGGTTTTTGCACCATACGGGGTTTGATTTGACAAGCCCATTTACAAAGATTGGTAGATGACGAGCAGGTCTTCTCGCCCTATAATGGTTTAAGCATGTGCATGTTTGTAAAATGTGGTAAAGTCTGTCGGTTCGAAAATTCAGACAAGTGTGAAGCAAATACCGGGAAAGCAGGATTACCATGATGAACACATACAGGCTCAGCAAACGCGAAAAGGAAGTTGCCGGTCTGCTCTTGGAAGGGAAAAGCAATAAGCAGATTGCAGCCGCGTTGCATATTTCCGATAGTACGGTTGAATTTCATTTGACTAAGCTTTATACCAAACTTGGTGTTGTCTCACGCGCAGAAGCGATCATCCGGTTAAGTCAAATAGGAAAAACCTTAAGAAATGGTACGGATAGTAAAATTGGGGAAATTATGGGTACTCTGGAAGGAAATTCCGGGAAATCCATAGTTGTAAATATCGACGGAAGCGCGAACAATAAAAGTGCACCAATTGTGCTGACCCAAGAGAACCTCGCTATGACCCACAGGACCAGCCGTCTTTTTGGAAGGTTCAAAATCCTAATCACCGTCGGAATAATACTTGTCCCGATCGCGATCGTTGTGTTTTTCCTCTCTGTGCCAAAAACCTGGAAAAAATACGAACGGGAGTGCGAACACCCTGATGCTTATACTGTTGGCCAAACCATAGCGCGCTCCAACGCCTCAGGTGCAGCCGTCCATGGGCAGTTTGGATCTACAAACGTTTCTCCCTGGCTTGCGTTGGCTGGATATGTAACCTACAAGAACATCAGCACGCCCAGAGTTGAACAGTTGTATCTAAAAGTACGCTACTCAAAAAACAGCCCCACCACCGTTTCTATTTTTATTACCGTTGACAATGAAAAAGATCCAAGGGCATCTTTCACACCAAAGGATCAAGGAGGCTGGAACAAATTTGCGTGGACAGAACCAATTTATCTCGGTAACATTAAAAGCGGTGTTCATTCCTTAACATATACGACGGATGGACAACAATATGGCGTTGCGGATCTCGATGAATTTGTCCTTACCGCAGGCCCATCCCCGTAGCAGCTCGGTTTACATATTGTGCGGACATGAGCATATCCAAGCATCAAGTCAAGGCTTATACCTATGGCAATCCCAGGTTGATAGCGGACAGGATTCTCTTTATCAAGCGGGAGGCCATGCTGGGGAAATACAAAGAGCATCTCACGAATATACATAGGTTTGGAAATCCATGGCAGGGGATTACCGGGGAGTATCACGGGCAGCTAATCACAATAATTGTGACCGGGATCGGTCCAAGCAGAGTCGGCGATGCCGTCTATGCACTCATCAGGCCTGATTCTTTATGCCTTTACTCGGGTACCTGCGGCGGGATTGATAAAAAACTTGAGATTGGAGACTCCTTTGTCGCAGATCATGCCATAGGCGGTGGAAGTTTTCAATTCCATTTTAGTGACCCCCCTCTGGCTGAAATCTCCGGAGACTCCCGATCACTCGAATTGGTTAAGTCCCTGATCGCAAAAAGGTGCAATCACGTCGAGCATGGCACTGCGTTTACAACCGAATCTGTCGTTCGCGGGACTGATGGCAATTTTTGGCAATCTGTCCCGGATAAATGCCAAATTATTGAAATGGCAGCAGCATTCTATGCTGCTGCCAAGGCATCCAGCAAAAAAGCAGCGGCTCACTCTTGGGTTTCCGATCTGGCAGTGCGGGGAAAAAGCTTCTTTGACTCTATCGGACCTGATGATGTTCGTATTAAGCAAGACAGGTACGACCGTTCGGTTTTACTGGACCTCTATCTTATTTCCTCATTAAAAAAGGTAAGGAAATGACGCGCCTGGAACTTTTTTCCATATACAACAACCTATTGTCCAAGCCCCAAATCATGAATAGCCCTTTGTACGATCTGGCGCCTGACGACTATGATCATGGCTGGCCTGTGGCACGCAATTTGAACAAGCCGCTTAATCATCTTGATTTCGTCAAAAGGAAAGAGAAGATAGCAGCCGAACTCAATCTGCACAGCCAGCTAACTCCGTCGGCCCTATTTGACATAAACTACGAACTACTAAAAAAACACCAAGCCTGCGTACTGACCACAGAGTTTGTAATCAAGCATTTGGCCGCCCAACTTCATCAGGAAGGCAAAACCATATCGGAAAACGTCATCGCTCATCGATTGCAGGAATATGCAACAATCCATCACATGGAGTTTCATCCGAGTGATGTGTGTAACTTGACCTGTGTTGGTTGTACTTATGGCCACGATGACCACGAACGAAAGCCTGCCTCAATCAATTTTCCTTTCCATGAAATCAAGAAAATCTCCCTAATGAAACCCTGTTCCATGGTGATTATTGGAGGTGGTGAGCCGACCCTCTATAAAAATGGGAGCTGTCACTTCCAGGATTTGATTGAAGAAATTAGAATGACGAATGAAGGGGTCATTTTAGCGCTTGTTACGAACGGAACCTATAAACCAGCCGGCACCTGGCCGAATAAACTTAGCTGGATCCGGTTATCACTGGACGCTGCGAGCCAGCGTACTTATGTGAGTTTCCGTGGCAAACCAATGTTTAACCGCGTGATCGAAAACTTTCTCAGCTACTTGGATTATGACATCGGCTACGTTGGAATCGGCTTCCTATTCGCGCGCGCCAATATTCGCGACTATGCTGCTGTAGCAAAATTCATTTTCGATCTGGTCAAACAGGAAAAGCCGCAGGCATTTCATAAAGTCAACATTCAATACCGCCCGCTCCGCCGCGATCCATATTGTTATAACCGGCCATTTACTCAAGCAGTAACCGATAAGCAAATAAGAAAAGCCGTTAGGGAAGTTCGGGACCTGGCAGACACTTCTGCTGAGATGAAAAACTTCTTGAAGAATCAAACCAATATTACGGCTGTCCTTGGAGGGAATGCTCATCCGAGTCACGATTTTGCCCGCTGTTATTACAGCCAGACTTTCAGAATTGTCCGGGCAAACGGTGACCTCCGGCCTTGTTTTATCAGAGTCTCGGAACCCGATTTTATTTTGGGGAATATTGAAACCGATAGTCTAGAAACGATAGCCCTCAATACGCTCTATGTAAGTGCGCGCGGTGCCCCCAATTGTGACGGACATGGCTGTCGACAATGCCATATAAATTACACCTTCGAACAGGGCCTGATTGGAAACTTGAAGCCGTCCATATCCCCGGATGTACTCGCGGACCCAATGTATTGATTGGAAAATGTCCAGCCGCACGATCTATACGGTGTATAAAAACATAATTCGATGGGATTTTGAGAAGACTATATGTCCCAGTTGGGGTCGGACCTGTAGTTTTAGAACTTGAGTTCTGTGTGTTTTGATGCTAAAATCCGGTTGCTGATGAACCCATTTTATCTCGCCGGGCCCTGAATAATCGAAAACCGCCATGCCAGGCAGAATCAGCAGCCCGTAGGTCAAAAGTGTGCGGCGGGAGACTGGAACTCATAACCTGGAGGTCGCTGGTTCCCCCTGATGGGGACGTTCCGCGAGTTCCAGCCCCTGCAACTAAAAATTGCCCTTATGAGCGCTTTTTGTTTAAAAAGTGTGCGAAATAAGACAGGAGCTCATAATCCCTATATCGTTCGTCCAAGTCCTGCTACCCCAACTGAAAACGCACTCTAGCCGGCTTGGTCCATGAAATTCGGCTAGGCCAGCGGAATGTGATTCACAATGTTTTGCAAAGATGGGAAACCAAACGGATGAGATCAGTGCGCAGGAATGGGAACTCATCCTGGGAGAGACTTCAATTTAGGGTTGGCTTAGCCGAATATTTCCTTGAAATCTCTCAATATGAAGTTTTTGCACGCTACCGGCTTCAAATTCTTTGACGATGTCCCACTTCCCGTTTTTCTTACCGGCAGGTAGTGTCGCCTCCTTGGTCAATAAGCGCAAGGAGGCGCGGCGGTCTTCTTCCGGGAAAACCGCAGGGTAGGCTTGATACTCCATTAGGTATCGGGGACTTCGGAGTAACAAGTAATGTTATTGTTGCTAGCTTGTTTTTGCCTTCCCTCGGCCTTTGGTAAGGCCATGAAACCAGTTTTGGATTCTCCTGCCGACCTTTTTCTGGTCTCTTAGTTGGGCGGTAATGTGCCAAAATGTGATCCTTTCGCCGCACTCGCAAATGACGAAAGTCGACCCAAGATTTTCCTTGTTTACCGCTGAGTCGACGACCGCGTTATTCGATATCGTTCTGCCGCACTTGGGACATTTGATTTGGTTTTCCATTGTCTGCTCCTGACTCACATGACGCGGGATAACTAGAGCGCTAACCCAGGAAATTTTTGATTGTTCTCCAAGGCTCGCGGGGGTTAACCTCTTCTTCCACCGATCAGGCGTAATATGATAATCAGTATGACTGCTCCGCCGAGCGCAACCAGGATGGATTGCAGGTTGATGCCGGTCATCGCGTTGCCCATGTGGAAGAAATAGGACGCAATCCAGCCACCTAACAATCCGCCAACCACACCGACGATGATATCACCGATGATCCCGTAACCGCCCCCTTTTACGATCAATCCGGCCAAAAAGCCTGCGATCAAGCCGACGACAATCCAGGAAAGTATTCCCATTCTGATCTCCATTTCTTTTTTGATGTTCATCTGTTGTGGTCATGCGAGGGATTTTTGTCTTTCGCATGTTCGTAATAAAGACGAGGCATAACTCTTCGCCTTACCTGACCTTCAAATGAAGTTTGTTCAGTTCGGATTTGGCATCCTTTGATTTCTCCTTATATTTTGAAATCCCTGAGTTACAGATTGGATCTGTCCTCTACCCGTTCACTTTACCCATTCACTGGTGGGCAGATTTGTTGAACAATCGCCACAACCGCTTGTTGCGGTTGCTCCTTTCCCGATTGGCCTCATGCTCCGCCACTCGATTATTGAATCCCTCTTCATCTATGACCACGACATCGGGCAGACCTTGAGCAGAGAGTTTTGAGGCGGCATCCCCTCTTAGTTTAATATCGTCAAAGACCTTCAAGAAGGCCTCGACGCCCCGATGGACCCGCGCCTGATCATCGACGCTATCGGCAGGAATGGGTGGTGCGGGCGGAATTTGCGGTTCCATCACTTCCGATATCGGCTTATCGCCGTAGACGACACGGACAAGAAGTCGATCTCCATCCAGGAAGGGGAAATCGATGTGCGTCGGTAAAAAGTCAATCTGGCCCCGGTCCAGAATGAAGGCGTAGCGGAGCCCATCGCTGTTGCAGGAGACTACCTGCATGTGCAAATCGTGCGCCAGGTCATGCAACAGGCGGGGATCGAAGTAGTTGCTGAACGGCGTGGCAGTGTGCGTGGCGATATACCTGGTGTTTAGCATGGCAAACAACACGACCATTCCCGAGTCCGGGTCTCGCGTCAACCGCCAGCGATTAAACTTCGGCGGCAACCCCCACTGCAAAAGTATGTCCGGGAGGCGAGCCCTGATCTGCCTCGCTTTTTGGTGATAATGATGCGGATCAATCATCTGGGTTATCATCGTTATCCTTTTCACGATTTAACAATTTGCGCTTGATCTCATCCAGCCAGCTGCGCATCTGTTCGTCGGGCTGCATAAGGCGATCCCGGCCAAGGAACCTTTCCTGGGGCTTGCTCAAGGTTACCGGCGAATGTGGCTTCTCGATGGGTCCTCCGGCAGTCCGTTGGCGGTTCTGCTGTATCTTCAACCAGCGCCAGAATCCCCACAGGCACAAACCCGCGAATAGCACAATGAAAATCGGAAGACACCACGTCAAAAGGAATGTGATTGGAATCTGTCTTTGCTCCTGGCGCTGGCGTGACTGATCAGCGTACCATTGCGACGTTGCGGCGGCGGATTGGGTTTGCGTGGCGATAGTATTCGCCACAGCCGTCTGGGTGCTGGCAGCGAGTTCATCTTTGTTTTGTTGGATCAATGTGGCTTCTGCACCAGTGGTCGCCAAATCCGACATTTGGGTCCGCCGGATCGCATCCTGCGTCAACGCAGCGCTCTGCGTTGAACCGGCCGCATGCAAAGTCGCTTGTGCATTGGCGCGCACAATTTCAGCGGTTCCCGCTATCTGAGCCGCAATGACATCGACGCTGTTTTGCTGCTGGGTCTGGGCCGCACTCAAGGTCGCATTGGCTGAATTCAGGGTTGCCAGTGCGTTTGTGCGCAAAATATCGGCTGTAGCGGCCGCCTGATTATCGGCACTGTTCTTCTCCTGGGTCAGCGCGGCTGCCAGGGTTGCCTGGTCACTGGTTCCTACAGGTGTATCTAATGACATGGCGCCCCCAGGCGCGGAGGAAGTCACTGGCTGTGCCGCACATGCGGCCAGGGTCAGAAGCATCAAGACCAATGCCAAAATAGCAGCTATAGATGGATCGCGGTGCATTCAGGTATCTCCTATTTTGGGTTGGATCTCGAAATTTCTTTCACCGGCGCAGATATATTATCGGGCTGGTTAACGACTGTCCCCACATCTACCTGGGAAATGCCTGTTTCGAGCCATTTCCGTTGTCGCCAGGCATCCGAATACTTGGGATCCGGCCAGCTTTTGATGGGAACGAAGTCTGAAAATTCAACCGGCCAAATAAGGTCACTATGGTCTGGCTTTGACCAACCAAATTCAATCTCGCGATCACAGTTTTCGCAATTTACATAAAATTCGTCATTTTCCCGGTTGTTCTGTGTACTGTATACCTCATACTCTTCTGGTTCAGAAGCTGAGTCATCTTCCTCAAAGTCACCGAAGTCGCCTCTCTGAACCTCATTTTCCAAGTCATCTTCGATTTTTTCCCTGAACTCATATTTCCAGTGGTGATTATCTTTTAGGAGCCCCCATTCTTGCCAGCGTTCACTATTCGCCCCGGCCAGGATGTCCCAAACGTGGGTGACAATCAAATTGTGGCCGCCGCATTCTTTGCATGTAAACTTCGAGTTATCATGATCGTTCATGTCTTTGCGCATTCTGTCGATCAAAATCGACTATATTTATCGTCCGTGGTCGCTTGATGTGACTTCAAATTCTTCTACGCTGTTCAACCGACCGCCATCATCCTCCCAGCGCAGGGTGTTTTTAAGTTCGATTTCTCTCCCTTCCAATCGATTCTTACCCGATTCAAGCACGTTGCTTGTATCCTGCATCAGGGATTGATGCCTGTTAGGCTGGGCAATTTGTGTCTGCATGGCTTATTCCCTTATCCGCCGAGGCTATCATTCTCGAGGAGCTCTTCACTTAATATCTGCTCTTCCGTTCTGAGTGTGGATGAAGCTTGGTTTGATACACTCTTCATCACATGCAAATCTGTGCCACAAATGGGTGTTTTTGTGATCCTAACAATGGCATCGGTAGGTGACTTGATATCGGGTTCGGGTATGTTCTCCAAAGCGCGTTTGCCTGGGCTGAGGTAGACAAGTGCTTTCATTCCCTTCAACTCCTGTGAGTAATAGAAATAGGCTCAATTTTGGAACTGTTTTCTTCCATCGCCGCTAAAACCCAAGGTTCTCTTTCACCAATATCAGGGTGGTACGACCCGGTTTGAATTCTTTATTGACGATCAAGAGTTTGTTGATGCTGCTGTGGATAGCATATGCCTTGAAAGTACGGACGTCCTCCAGCGGAAGGGAATATTCCTCCACCCGTCTCAGGCCATCCTCGAGAGTGGGGACGATTTTCTGCGTGCCGACTACCCAGATGACGTGCGCTGCCCCGGCGGCATAACCCGCCAGCTGGCTGCCGGTCTTCGAGGCGATGATGACGCAGCCGGTTTCGGTTACCGCGTGAACGCTGCCGATCATATAATCGGGCGTTGCGCTCATCTTCTGCACCTCGCGGGTCTGGGTCTTCGGATCCATCTCGTCCGCTTTGGCGCGTACCGAATTGTAGCGACCAGACTTGTCCAATTCCCTCGTGATGCCCAGAGCGTTCAGGGTGACCGAACCGGAGGTGAATACTTCCGCCCTGTGGGGAAAGATTTCCAACAGCTTCTTTAGTGCAGTTGCCCCGTTTTCGACAACAATAGCATGGATGTTATTGGCTTCCAAAGCTTTGATGGTCCGCTCGATTTGTGCTTCGGATGCGAGAGTAGTGAAATTGGGAATAGTAGAAGTAATTGGAGTCATGGTTGTTGCGATCATTTTATTCCTTTGCCTGGGAGAATAATCCGGGTAAATCATCGCGAGCTGGCATGCCATCGACCTCCAGGACTCCGCCGGGGAGAGGTGCCTCCAACAATCTGGGCCACCCGGCTTTCAGACCGGGTGGCAGACCGTTACTCGGATTAGCAAGATAAAGGTGTCATAAGGTTCCACAGACACGGGTAAATCGTCGAAGCCCAAGAGGTTTAGAACACCCCAAGGAGATGCAATATGATGAGTATGACGGCGATAACGATCAGCGTGTGGATCCAGCCGCCGGTTTGCGGAAAACGTGGGTTGATTCTCCGACCGAAAAAGCCGAGCAGCCACAGAATTACCAGGATCACAATGATAGCCCAGATCATGAGATTTCTCCTTTTGAATGATCTATTAGAGACCATCCGGCAATTAGACCGGGTGGTTGTTGACCTAACGTCCCAGCAGGATGAAGATGCCGGCGGCGATGGCAAGGATCGCCAGGATTATAACGAGGCCATGGAGAGCCGGGATCAATGCAAATAGGCCATAGGCAATAAGAAAGATAGCCAGCAAGAGCATGCCTATATTTCTGGTGATTTTCATGGGGGTACTCCTTTTCTAATGTGAATGAGTGGCGGGGGCGTCGGGTCCTGTGACCTTTGTCACCCACGATGGGAGATGTGGATCCTGCGTTCTCACGCAGCAGTCTCGACCGTCGTTTTCCCTAGTTTGACATCCGCGGACACACGGTCCAGCCGCACTTGCGTACGATCGCGCAACTGGATGCGCCTCTGATAAATCAGGGCACGCGTCAGTCTTCCTGATTGTGGGGCGAAAAGCAGCATGACTGCCGCGCCGGTCAGGCTGCCGATCAGCAGGCTGATCAAGACGTTCTTCGTATTCCTCAGGTTGCGCACATGCTCATCAATCCTGTTTTTCATTGTGCCATCTCCTTCTTCTTGCTTATCACGGAGTGTGCTGATCGGTGGTTGTTGTCTGCGAGACGGCTATCACGGGTCCACGCGGGCGATAGAAGATCACCCAGATGATTCTTTCAAGCGCCCATGCGATCAAGGCATACACTACCATGGCAATCAAGGACGAAATTTCGAGCACCATGCCGCCCGCGGCCGGTGTTCCCACCAACCCGCTAAAGGGGAACAGGAAAAGGCCGGTGATACCATAAATGAAAACGGCAATCGGGCTGGCCGGGTTGGCCCCGATCAGCTTCAGCCCGATGCGCAGTGCGATCAGGGCTTCGAGGATGCCGAATAACAGCCAGACTAACTGGGTGGCTTTGAAGGTAAAAATACGTCGTTCCCGTTCCGGTTCTTTTTGTGTCGTCTGCTCTTGGGATACTCTGTTGTTTGACATTTTGATTTCCTTGAAAATAGCCTCAAATGACTACCGAAAGGGCTCACCTTATACGATGGCCCTAAAGAGGCCGGTTGGTCCGCCCAATATTCTTCGACTTCGTAAAAGGAATTCAGCAGCACCAACCGGCCGATTTCTACCGGTATTTATCGATCCCGCCGCTAAGCCCTGCGAGTTCTGCGGAAAAGATTGACGACGAAGAGCAGTATGACCGCGCCGCCCAGCGATACCAGCAGCGCCGGGATACTGTAGGCTCCCTGGTTGATCGTACTGATATGGAAGAAGGGGGTCAGCAAATAACCTGCCACGAATGCACCGACAATGCCCACGACGATATTGATCAGCAGGTTCGAGCGATCGTGCATGATGGATGTGGCCACCCAGCCGATAATCGCCCCTACGAGAATCCAAACGATAAAACCTATCATTTTGTACACTCCTTTGAGAATATTTCAGACTTCGAGTTGAATTTGGTTGAAAGTAACCCATGACGGTCGGAGTTCGGCCCGACGAATTATGGAACCGGCGGATTGCTTTTTGGGCCGGCCTATTACTCCACCACCCGCCTGTTGATTTCCTCCACGCTGGCTGACGGGTGTAGCTGCGTTTCACGATCCCTTGGAAAAGCTGTCCCAGTTTACGCCGGCCGCCCAGGACAGCTTCATGCGCCGGTTTTCAAACTGCTTGCCCTCTTGAGACTCGCCTGAAAAACCTATACGCGTATGTTTTCAGCTGCGGCCAGCAAGCGTTCGGCCACACGCTCGGGAGTCTCGCCTTTACTGATAAATGCATCGGCTCCGGCGGAGAGGGCAGCCTGGTGGCGGGCATCCAGATGGCTGATGAGCACTACGACGATCGCGTTCGGACATGCCAGCCGCAATTCAGCCAGGGAATTCACCTCCTTGCCGGTTGGGAGCATGCCCCAATCGACCAGCAGCATATCCAGACCGGTGTTGGGGGCCTTGGCCAGCGTTGCCGACCAGTCAGCGCCTTCGCCGACGATCTCCATATTGAGATCCAAAAGCAACACACGAAGAGCTTTGCGTTCATCGGGTTGGGCATCAGCTAGAAATACGCGGGTCATGGATTCATAATACATCAAACACTCCCCGGCTACATCTAGCGGCTGGGGAGTGTTGTCCTCCGCCACTTGGGGGGGCAGGAGGGGCAAAGATTTAGTGGTTCTTGTGTTTATTCTTCGATCCGGAGGCGGGGTTCATCCCACCATTGCCGAACGGCATCGCCCTGGCATTCCTGGGCAACTGTCCCCCTATGCCCTCTGACTGGGCTAAACCGGATACTGCGCCAGCACCGCGGTTAGCAGTTGCGATGGATTTCGTTTTTGCTTTCGGCGGCTTGCGTATATTGACACCTTTGTGTCCCATTTTGTTCTCCTCGATGGAATGGCTTTCTGATGGATGAATGAGTTACCCGCTTGGTCAGGCGCGCGGGACGCCAGCCATCTTACGGGCTTCCTGTTTCAACCGCCGCACGTGCGTGCGCTTCCCCTTGGATAATCGTTTGGGTTTTGTTCCATTCGATTCGCCTATCTTGGTTTTCACGGGTTTCATCTCCTTATTCCGTCAATTACAGAGTACGGCGTAAATATTTGAATCCAAATTGTAAATTCTTCCCTGCTGTTTGGTTCCTTCAGTTATTAAATAAATGCAAGGAGCATAATCCACCGGCTGGATATGACCGGGGAATCAAATCATCATACAACAACCCCTTCCCGACCGCATCCGCCTGCTGGGGAGGGTTTATCTAGGCCACTTGGGGGGGAAAATCAAGCTTCATTGGTAATCATCTGAGTTGCGTATTTCAAATTATCCTCGTAGAACGCCCCAGCGATAGGAATTCTAGTTTGCCACAACTACCCGATCGCGCCCCTCATGCTTGGCGCGATAAAGCGCATCGTCGGTAGATCTCAAGATGGTTGCACTTGTGGAACCATCCTCTGGGAAGACCGCAACGCCAAGTGACAGTGTAACCGCCTCAAGGGTTTGCCCTTCGAATTGGAGGTGTAAGTGAGGGGCTTGCTCATGCAAAAGTTCGGCCCGCTCGCGGGTTACTTCTCGCGAAGCATCGGGAAGTACAATGATGAATTCATCGCCACCAAAACGGCAAGGAATGTCCTCTCCGCGCACATGCTCGAGAAGTAAGTTGCCCAATTCACGCAATATTGCATCGCCCGCAGCATGGCCGTAAGTGTCGTTGAATTGCTTGAAATTATCCACATCCAGCATTATGATGCCTAGTGATAGTTGTTTACGCGAGGCTCGAAGCAGTTCGCGTTCCAGGGTCTCTTCCATATAACGCCGGTTGAATAAACCGGTTAGATGGTCCCGGACGGACTGCTCGCGCAGGAGTGCATCGTTCTTGAGCATGGCATCCTGAGCTTGTTTACGCTCTGTGATATCGCGGATATTGCATTGGATCACTTTTTCATTGCCCGCCAGGTAGACGTTGCTGACGAATTCCACTTGAATCAACCGTCCATCTTTCGCTTTAAGCGGCAAGTCTTCGTAGCGGATATATTTATTCTCCCGCAATGCTTCGAAGGCGTCCTTGCTGGCTTTAATATCTTCGAATGCACCCACTTCCCAGAGCTTCTTTTCTATAAACTCTTCGCGCGAATATCCCAACATTTTGATCAGGAAAGGGTTGACATCTGTAATCGCTCCTGTCTCGGCATCCAGAATTAAAATTCCATCCTGGGCCTCTTCAAACAGGCAGCGGTAACGAAGCTCTAAATCTTTCAGTGATTGCTCGATTAACGTCTTAACGTTCTTGGCTGTGCCCTTCATAAGGTGCTGGATGCCTTTATTGTACTCATCAGTCAGGCGCCTCGAACGCGCATATAAACATACTGGCAATTAATCTTATAACAACCACTCCGCCACTTTGGGGAGGTACGAAGGAGCTTTCATTGAGGGCTTTCATATGACCAGCCGGTTACGCAGCGCCAGGCTGGCGGCCTCCGTGCGACTGGTGACGCCCAGCTTGGACAGGATGTTACTGACGTGATATTTTACGGTGGAGGGGCTGATGGTCAGCTTGGCGGCGATCTGCGTGTTGTTTAACCCTTCGACCATGAGGGCCAGCACTACCCGCTCACGCTCGGTCAGGTCGATGCCGGGCGCCTGTGGTTGGGAGGCGGCATGGACCAGTGCCTGGGCAGCCTCAGGGGATAGAGTAGCTCGGCCGGCATGCACGGCGCGGATGGCTCTAGCCAGTTCGTCGGCCGACACATCTTTGAGCAAATAGCCGATGGCTCCGGCCTGCAGCGCGCTGTGGACCAGGATCTCATCTTTGAAGCTTGTTAACGCAATCACTTGGATCAAAGGCCACTGCTTGCGGATGAGCCGCGTGGCGGTGGCCCCATCCATGTCCGGCATGACCATGTCCATCAGGACCACATCCGGTTGGAGTTGGGCACAGAGTTGAATGGCATCTTGCCCGCTTTCGGCCTCACCCGCCAGTTCCAGGTCATCAAAGACCTTCAAGAAGAGCGCCAACCCCCGGCGGACCATCGTATGATCGTCAACGATCAGGATACGGATGCGAGGGGAAGAGGTTGTCATTAGGCCTCCTGTTTCGGGGTCCCCGGCCAGCGCAGGGTGACATCGGTGCCGTGACCCGGTCGGCTGGTGACAGTCAGCTGCGCGCCAACGGCTTCGGCCCGCTCGCGCATCATGTCCAACCCATAGTGACCTGAGGTCGTGGGCTGGCGGGGGTCGAAGCCGCGTCCATTATCGTGAATATGCATTTCCACCGAGCTGACCAGGATCTCCTGGAGTGCACCGGCAACTGCAAGCGATGAAAAAGCCTGTACCGTACCGGTATCATACTGCAGGTCGATCTCCACTTGACTCGCCCTGGCGTGTTTGGCAATATTGTTGAGCGCTTCCTGACAGATCCGGTAGACCACCACCTGGATATCCGCGGGGAGAACATGTTCCCCGGCAATGGTCAATCTGACCGGGACGTTCTTCCGTCCGGTGAAGGCATTGGCCAGTTGGCGCAGCAGATCGCCCAGGCTGCTGTCGGATAGGACCGATGGCCGCAGTTCGGCCAGCAGCTCGCGCATCTCGGCCAGGGCACCGCGCGTCAGCCGGCGTAAATCCTCCAGCGACTGGCGTGCCTCGATCGGGTCGCGGTCCCATAGGCGCGGCAGGACTTCGGCGATCAGGCCAGCGGAGAAGAGCGATTGGTTGACGGCATCGTGCAGGTCCTGTGCCAGGCGCTGCCGTTCCTGTAGTATGGCGAGTGCCCGGGCATGTTCGTGCAGCTCCGCATTGACCATGGTCATCGCGACTTGGTCGGCCATCGATAGGGCTAGAGCGGCGTGGTGGGCAGTGAAGTAATTCCGCCGGGTATGCGCGACACCCAGGCTACCGATAATCCGGCCTTTGACGGCCAGGGGTACCCACATCCACGCACGCACACCATCCAAAAGGACGGCTGCGTCCCCGTTCAGGAGTGAGCAGAGAAACTCTGCTGCCGGATCGGTTCTGTATACGTCGGCAATGCGGATCGGCTGGTGACCGTTGAACAAGGCTGCCAGAGTTGCGGGGCCGTCCAGGTGAACCTGGAAGGGAGCAGCTTTTTCCAGCTGCTGTGGCCCGTGTACGGCTAGGGTAGTCAGGGTCGAGTCAGTCAAACCAAAAAGCGCGGCTTGCGTGTAGTCAATCATGCCCCGCAATTGGTCCAAGATCAAACCTGGCTGAAGTTCCAGCGTGGAGGCCAAGGTATGCGAAATATTCAGCAGCGTAGACTGCTCACGCGTGTGGGTTTTAATACGCTGGTGAAGATACTGTTCCGCCCGAATCAGCCTGCTAACATCTCTAACGACGCCCAGCAGACATGGCAGGTCCTGATAGGTGAATGATGTCCCGTGCCATTCGGCATCAAACGTCGAGCCGTCCCGGCGTACATGTAACACCCGCGTGTCGAATTTGGAACCGGATCGAAACGCCTGGAGGTAGTTCTTGAAATTATTCTGGCTGCTTGGATGGATGTATGCTGTCGGGAGCAGTCCGATGAATTCTTCGCGGGTACAGCCGTGGATTGCGCAGGCTGACGGGTTGGCTTCGACCACGCGGCCAGTTTCCAAATCGGTGATGATCAACCCATCGTTGGTGGCATCGAAGATGCTTCGGTACTGACCTTCTTTTCCTTCAGACGACGGGCGGTTCCGGTCTTTGTTCATATGGGGGATCTTCTGTTGTGTCCAATGGCTGGACGACGGTCGATTTCCATCGATATATCATCTTTCCGCCTTGCGTTCCAGTAAGGCGACATCCATCGTCCTGATTGTAACGTAACTAACGCTTTTGCTGCTTGCGTTTCAGCTGTTCTTCCTGTTCCTGCTGCCGTTGGCGCTGTTTTCGCTTCTGTTCCAGCTGCTGCTCTTCCAATTCCTGCTGCCGTTGGCGCTGTTTTCGCTTCTGTTCCAGCTGCTGCTCCAACTGTTGCTGCTCTTGCTGGCGCTGTTTTCGCTTTTGTTCCTGCTGCTGGTCCAACTGTTGCCGCTCCTCTTGTTGCGGCTTATGTTCCTGGACCTGCTCCTGCTCCAGTTCTTGCTGGTCCTGTTGTCGCTGTTTTCGCCCCTCTTCCTCTTCCTGCTCCAGTTGTTGCTGTTCATGCTGGCGCTGTTTTCGTTTCTGTTCCTGCTCATCCTGTTGGTTTCTTTGTATCTCGCTCATCATGTTTTCCTTCTTGAAAACGAGGCTTGTCCAAATTTCTGTCTTATCGCATTCTTCTTTTCGTAATCCACCCTAATTTTACTACGGACGAAAATAGATCACCTCGATGATTTTTTGCCATTTTTCTCCAGATTGATAGGAAGTGCAGTTCCAATAATTTGAGTGAAGTGGAAGGGATGTTATTTCTTCTTGATGAACTTTACATCAGAGATATTATTAAAATGCTCATCCTGGGCGTAAGGTGTATAAATTTCATCTGAAGACCTTCATCTATTCCACCTGGACGCCCTAGGCCGGCCGGGAAAGGGCGGATGTCATAGTTTTGTTATAGCATGACCAATTTCCGTTGACGTCTGACAAGAAGTCCTGTATCATAATCTTTGGCACTCGACATGCTTGAGTGCTAAATTGATGAGGTTATCTTAATCAGGAGGCGAATATGGCACTTAATCTTAAACCCCTCGGCAGTCGCGTCGTGATCGAACCCATTGAACAGGAAGAAATCACCGCGGGCGGGATCGTGCTCCCCGAAACAGCCAAGGAAAAACCCCAGCAGGGGATGATTCTTTCCGTCGGCCCCGGCGACCGCGACGAGGATGGGAAGCGCATCCCCATGGATGTTTCCGTCGGCGACAAAGTCTTGTTCGCCAAGTACTCCGGGACCGAGATCAAGATGGAAACCAAGAAGCTTTTGATCCTGCGCGAGAGTGACATCCTTGCCATTGTTGAAAGCAAAAGCAAAAAATAAGCTCGAATTGGAGGAATGAATTATGACTGCAAAACAACTCGTCTTTTCGGAGGATGCCCGCCGGCGTCTGCAGACCGGTATCGACATGGTCGCCAACGCCGTCGGCACCACCCTCGGCCCCAAGGGCCGCAATGTCGCCATCGACCGCAAGTTCGGATCCCCGACCATTACCCACGACGGGGTGACCGTGGCCAAGGAAATCGAGCTTGAAGATCCCTTTGCCAATATGGGTGCACAGCTCCTCAAGGAAGCCGCCACCAAGACCAATGACATCGCCGGTGACGGCACCACCACCTCGACCGTCCTGGCGCATGCCATTGTGACCGAAGGCCTGAAGACCCTCGCCGCGGGTGCCAACCCGATGCGTCTCAAACTGGGCATTGAACAGGGCACCGAGGAGGTCGTCAAGGCCCTGCGCAAGATGTCGCAGAAGATCGAAACCAAGGAAGAGATCGCTTCGGTCGCAACCAACTCCGCCGCAGACCCCGAGATTGGCAATCTGATCGCCGATGTGATGGATAAGGTTGGCAAAGACGGCGTCATCACGGTTGAAGAGTCCAAGTCCCTGCAGTTCGAGACCGAATATGTGGAAGGCATGCAGTTCGACCGCGGGTATATCTCGGCTTATTTTATAACCAACTCCGAGCATATGGAATCGGTAATTGCTGAACCCTACATCCTCATTTATGACAAGAAAATATCCGCCGCAGCGGATATCGTCCCGATCCTTGAGAAACTTGTCCAGATCGGCAAGCGCGACCTGGTCATCATTGCCGAGGATATCGACGGTGAAGCCCTGGCCACCCTCGTGCTGAACAAACTGCGCGGCATGCTGAACGTGCTGGCCGTCAAGGCGCCGGGCTTCGGGGATCGCCGCAAGGCCATGCTGGGCGACATTGCCACTCTGACCGGCGGCCAGCTCATCTCTGAAGAGACCGGCCGCAAGCTCGAATCGATCACCATTCAAGACCTGGGCCAGTCTGAAAAGGTCGTCTCCGACAAGGACAACACCACCCTCGTCGGCGGCAAGGGCGATTCCGCCCAGATCAAGGGCCGCATCGAGCAGATCCGTGTCGAGATCGATAAGAGCACGAGCGACTACGACAAGGAGAAGCTCCAGGAGCGCCTGGCCAAACTCTCCGGCGGCGTCGCCATCATCCGGGTCGGTGCGGCCACCGAGACCGAACTGAAGGAGAAGAAGCACCGCGTCGAGGATGCCCTCTCCGCCACGCGTGCCGCCATTGAAGAAGGCATCGTCCCCGGCGGCGAGATCGTTTTCATCAATGCCGTTGCCGCCCTGGATAAGGTCAAGATGGACGGCGAGGATGAAAGCATCGGCGTCTCCATTGTCCGCAGGTCCCTGGAAGCCCCGATCCGCAAGCTGGCCGCCAATGCCGGCCAGGACGGCGCGGTCATCATCGAGAATGTCCGCCGCCTTGCCAAGGAACAGAGCAACAAGCACATCGGCTACAACGTAATCACCGGCGAGTACACGGACATGCTCAAGGCCGGCGTCATCGACCCGCTCAAGGTTGTACGGGGCGCCCTCGAAAATGCGGCCTCCATCGCCGCCATGATCCTGACCACCGAGTGCCTGATCACCGACATCCCTGAGAAAGAAAAACCCGCTCCCATGCCCCCCGGCGGCGGAATGGATTATTAAGACCAGGGTATCCCGACCGACAAAAGATAATAGGGGCTGTCTGGAGTTACTTTCCAGACAGCCCGAGGACCCGGCGGATAGCCTGTCCATGCAACCTTCCCCGAACTCCGACTTGGGTGAGGCTCCGCGCCCTATAGTGTAAGGGGCCGAGCTATTTGGTGGAGTAAGTCTGAAATAAATTGTGACACAAGGAGGAAAAAAACGGGCTCCACGAGAGGTGCCCGTTTTTAGTTTTGGAAAAGGCAGTTAGCCCTGGTCGATTTCGGCGATCGCTTTGAGGATGGTACTGTCATCCAGGATCTGTTTCTGGTCGATGCGGCCAGCGATCAAGGCGGTGATGCACAGGCGGTTGATCTGGCGGGGGAGGCCGCGGGTGTACTCGAAGATGCGTTTGAGGGCATCGTCGCTGAAAGGGGAACCGGTGACATACCCGGCAATGCGCAGGTGGTGCTGAATGTACTCGAGGGTTTCTTTGAGATCGAGGGGAGGGAACTGGTAAGAGTTGGTCAGGCGCTGGCGGAAAGCTTCGTGGATGGACAGGTGCAGGGTCTGGCTGAGGACGGGGGGGCCGATGAGCAGGAGGGTGGCCAAAGAGCGGCTGTCCATGTTGGTGCTCAGGAGCAGGCGGAACTGCTCGAAAGCGGTGGGAGGCAGCAGGTCGGCTTCGTCGAGGATGAGCAGGGGGAAACGCTGCTTGGTGCGGATGAGGTCTTCGAAGGCAGAGCGGATGCGGGCGACCATTCTGGGTCTGCTGAAGGGGGGCTCGTAACCCAGGGCGGCCAGGATATCCCGGTAGAGGCCAGTGATGCCCAGGGTGGGGTTGGGCAGGTAGATGGCCAGGTAGCGGTTGGGGTCGAGGGAGGCGACGAAGCTGCGCACGGCGGTGGACTTGCCGCAGCCGATCTCGCCGGTGACCAGGCCCATGCCCTGTTCGTTGATCAGGTAAGACAGGCGTGCCCCCAGTTCGGACTGGCCACGCGTAGCCAGGATATCGGCGGGGGGGATGTCTTTGGAGAAGGGCAGGTGGGTAAAGCCATAGAACTGTTGAAACATCTCATTTCTCCTGGGGTTTGTCTTTTTCAGTGGGGGTCAGGCGGGTGAACTGCAGCGGTCCGGCGGCTCTGCGCTGCTGCTCCTGATACTCAGAGCGCAAGGCGGTCAGGTAGTCCAGAGAGGATTTGGGCCGGGCAGGGGCAGGCGGCTGGGTGGCCAGACGCTCGACGCTGATATGGCGCTGCTTGTTCTGGACCAGCACGCTGGCCTTGCCAATGGGATTGCCGTCCAGGACCAGCTCAAGGTGCGAAAGATCGAAGGGGTCGAAGCGCAGCTCGAGCCTGCGGCCGGACAAGCTGGGGTCGACCTGGTAGGTATTGCCCTGCAAGTCGAGGGTGGCGTTCTTGCGCACCTGGCGGAACTCGCGCCACAGGAAGGCTTTGCGCAGGACTTCCGGATCAGCGGTGCGGACCTGCTGCAGACCGGCCTGGTAACGCTCCAGCGGGGTCTGCCCGGTCTCGGAATGTTCGTGGCAGTGGTAGACCAGTTCCAGCCAGGCCCAGAAAAACTCGTTCAATTCGGTCAGGCGGGCGATCTCGGAGGTTTCCACCTCCGGCAGGAACTGGAGACGTACGGTCAGAAAAAATCGCTCCTGTTTTCCTTTTCCCTCAGGACTATACGGAGCCGCGTGAATTCTCCGGATACCCAGCGCCGCGCAGGCGGCTGCGAACTGGGTGGATGAGTAGACCTTGCCATTGTCCACGTAGAGTGCATCCGGCACTCCCCGGCGCAAGATCCCGACCTTGAGCACCCGTTCCATGCGCGGCAGGGCTTCGTCAAAAAAGAACTCGGCATACGGGACCAGGCGGCTGTGGTCATCCAGGAAGCAATACAGGTACGCCCGGCGCTTCTTGCCAGGGGCATACGGGTCGGGCAGCCATGGGCCCACCAGCATGTCCCCCTGCCAGAGCGAGTTGGTATGCTCCCGCTCGAAACGCTGGTAGGTGCGTCCCCCCTGGGAGAGCAAACGGCGAGTCTTGCCGCATCTGCGCAGCTGGCTGGTGAGGGTGTGCGCGTTGAGCGGGTGTTCCAGCTGCAGATCCTGCTCCCGATTCAGGATGTCCACCAACGTGCTGGTCGTGCGGGCAGGCTGCTCTTCCCGCAAGGCAATAGCCCGCTCCAGGACTTCAGGCGAAAAAGCTCGGGGAATGCCTTTATCCGAGCGTGGGTTCGAACGCAGGGCCTCGAAGCCGCCCTGGTTGTACAACTGGAGATAGCGCCGCAGGCTGGAGATGCTCACCCGGGTGCGGCTGGAATAGGGAATGGTATAGGTCTTGGCGGCGATCGCACGTAAAGCCTGCTCCAACTGGCCTGCCGCCAGCGGGTCGAAGAGCAGTGCACTGATCAGCCCATAGCGGAACAGGGCGATCTCGGTGTTCCGCTCTTGAGCGTCGTTCGGTGGGGATGATTTTCGGGACATGCTGGGCTCCTTGGATGGTTTTTGGGGTGGCCCTGATAATATCCCTGGGCGCTGGCAGTGCCCATTGTCAAACTGTGTGTGTGCGGCTCCCCCTAGACCAGCCGCCCCAGCCCCCGCCCGGAGCTCCACCACCACAAAAAACGCACTCGATCATTCCGGCCATATTCCGCCGCTTCCGTCCAGCGCGTCTTGCCCCAGGCCAGCAAGTGCTCGCTGGCGCCCAGCAAGGCCTGCGCCGGATGCTCTGCTTGCAGGGCTTCCCCGTGCGGGTCCAGCCAGCCTGAGCTGCTGTCCTGCTGCGCCAGAGTTGCCTGCACCGCCCCCAGCCAGCGGCTGGCCTGCTGCGCAAATGACCCGCACCAGCGCTGCATCGTCCGCCTGGCAGGTGCACCCACCTCGGCGCACTCCGCCTCCAAGGCGGCCCACGTTTTCCCGCAGCCACAGCGCACCTCGATCACCGCCTGGATCACCGGCACTACATAATGCCGAAAGGACAACAGAAAATCCGGCAGCGCTGAGATCGTCCGGTGGCACTGCTTGCAGAACCAGCGCTTGATCCACACCCTCCCGATGTCTTTACGGGATATTCTCCCTTTCGGCTTCCGCAAGTAATACCCGTGCCCGATCAGACAACCCACCTCTCCGCACAGCGGACAATGCCCCAGGCACACCCATTTCTTCTGCCTTGACCGGCTTCCGTACTCTTGCTCCGTGCCTCCAAAACCGACTACAATCATCGCGATGTCCTATCTTGTCCCTTTTACTCTGGCCCTCAAGCCGGGCGAAGCAGCCCCGCCCACCGCCTTGTTTTTCCCCAATGAACCCGGTATCCCAACAGGCTCCTATGAATTGCAGGAAATGTATTGCCCCAACCCTGACTGCCATTGCCAGGAAGCCTTACTCATGGTTATCTCGGTTAAGTCTGGAAACTGGGTTGCCGACATCCGCATCAGCCTGAACCCGGCTGACATGCCCAACCCTAGATTGGATCTCTCTGAAGACACCGCCCTATATGCTCAGGCACTGTTCAAGGATATCGCCCAGGACCTATACACCGATCCAGCCTTTCTGTCTCGCTTGAGAGCTCATTACGATCAGGTTAAAGCAGTGGCTGCAGACCTTTCCCACCCTGCTCACTCAAGAGTGATCCAGTGGGGAATAACCGGTGGCCCCAAACCCCCCGCCAACAAGCGCAAAAGAAAACGCCACTGATTATCTCATCCTTTGATCGCACAATCAGAATAGGTCAATAATTTACGACAACTCGTTTTGGAATTTATGGCGAAAATGTGCTGGACGGCGAAAATTGAACAATTTCCGAAAAACCACAAAAATCCCGGGCCTGGCTGTGGATAAGTGGGTAACTCGTAGCGTAGCGGAGAGGTATCCACTTATCCACAGCCACTACTGCTACTCCCTCCCCACACAAACCAAGGCCACTCTCTTTGGAGCGGCCTATTGAATCCTACCAGATGACAACTCTAATTATTCCGGACAGAACTGCCTAAATTCCCCTATTTAATCCAGACCAGGACACTATAGAGGGGGAAGGGGTCGAACATGTGGGTTCGAACTTGGAAGGAGAAGAGAAACGCAGCGCAGCGCAGCGGTTATACAGTGATGTGAACTCTTTGGAAGCAGTATTTAAAGATATTGAAAACTCCGTACAATGTATATCGGGTGATGTGTTATTGTATAAATGGGGGGGATGATATCCGAAAACAAAGCAGATTTGATGTCAAATCTACTTCGCAAAAAAAGGGCCCGTCGATAACAAATCCCATCCTGTCCGCTTTTCACATATACTTGGCTGAGAACCCGTTGCCGGCTGGGTATAAAAGAGGTCATTCGAAGGGATTTCAAGAAGATAAAAATGGTCGAGATGAGATCTGAACAACAGAGGGGCCTGTTCCAAATTTTGTAAAGCATCGACCAGGAGGCCCTCCCTCTTCTTTTAGGGGTGTGAGCAGATACAGCCGCGCAGCTTCTGCTTTTAACGCTCGCGATTCTGCTTTTCTTCCAGTTCCTTCTGTTCCTGCTGGCGCTGTTTTCGCTTCGGTTCCTGCTGCTGCTCCACCTGCTGCTGTTCCAACTGGCGCTGTTTTCGTTTCTGTTCCTGCTGCTGCTCAAGCTGCTGCTGCTCCAACTGGCGCTGTTTTCGTTTCTGTTCCTGCTGCTGTTCCAGTTGCTTCTGCTCTTGTTGCCGCTGTTTTCGTTCCTTTTCTTGCTTATCCTGTTGGTTTTTTTGACTCTCGCTCATCATCTTATCCTTTTTGAAAATGAGGTTTGTCCGAATTCCCACCTCATCGCATCCTTCTTTATCTAGACACTGTCTTCATTTGACTAAGGACGAAAAGAGATCAGTTCGTTCGTTTTTCACCGTCTTTTTCCATGCTGGAGGAAACCGCAGTTCCCATCAGCACCTGGACCTCGTGTTGCTGCCTATCATCAAACAGGGGAATTAGGCTATCCGGCAGCGGCATTCCATCGATCAGGACTTGCCGGATACCGCGGTTGACCCCCTCTGGGTTCTGTACGTGAATTTGGTAAGGCGTCATGCCAAACCGATAGGTTAGTTGATATCCCGGCCAGTTCCTGGGAATGCAGGGGTCGATCTTCAATGCCGCTCCTACGCGTGTGAGGCCCAGGATAGCTTCAACGCCAAGGCGGTACATCCAGCCCGCCGAGCCAGTGTACCAGGTCCAGCCGCCCATCCCGGTGTGCGGGGACTGGCTGTAGATGTCGGCAACAATCCCATAAGGCTCGACCATGTAGCGCGCCACTTTTTCAGGCGTATCGGTGTGATTGATGGGGTTTAATAAGTGGAAGAGCGCCCCAGCGCGATCCCCTTGCCCGAGCATGGCAAATGCCCAGGCTGTCCAGATGGCGGCATGGGTGTACTGCCCGCCGTTTTCGCGCACGCCAGGGGGATAGCCCTGGATGTAGCCTGGGTCGCGGGTTTTTTTATCGAAGGGAGGCGCAAGCAGCAGGATCAACTGATCTGTTTCCCGGATCAGAAGCTGATCGACGGATTCCATCGATTGGGCTGCCCTCAGCGGGTCGGCAGCTTGCGATAGAACTGCCCAGGACTGGGCAATCGAATCGATCCGGCATTCGTCGCTCTCGCTAGAGCCCAGCCGGGCGCCATCGTCGTAGAAGGCGCGCAGATACCAGTTCCCGTCCCAGGCATGTAGCTCCAAGGCCCGGGCCAAGTGGACCGCCTGCTGGCGGTACGGCTCAGGGTCTTCCTTCGCCACGATGCAAAGCGAAGCGAAACGATTAAGGGTGGCAACCAGGAACCAGCCCAGCCAGACGCTCTCGCCGCGACCTTCACCGCCCACCCGGTTCATCCCGTCGTTCCAATCGCCGGATCCCATCCGCGGCAGCCCATGCGCACCTGAATTCGTGCCCTTTTCCATTGACCGGCGGCAATGCTCATAAAGCGTAAATTCTTCAGCTGTGGGTTCGTATCGACCGTAACGTTCGACTTCCTCCGGCCTGAGCGGCTCCGCCTTCAAGAACGGGATTCTCTCGTCCAGGATGGAGGCATCGCCGGTGGCGGCGACGTATTCCGCAGTGACGAAGGGCAACCACAATAAATCATCCGAAATGCGGGTGCGCACACCCCGCCCGGAAGGCGGATGCCACCAGTGAAGGACATCACCCGCCTCGAACTGGCGGCGAGCAGCGTTCAAGATCTGCTCTCGCGCCAGTGCCGGCCGGGCGTGCAACACGGCCAGGACATCCTGGAGCTGGTCCCTGAAACCGAAAGCCCCGCTGGCTTGATACAACGCCGACCGTCCCCACAAGCGGCAACTGATTGTCTGGTAAAGCAGCCAACGGTTGAGCATCAGGTCCATTCCTGCATCGGGGGTCTGGACGGTGATCGCGGTCAGGAGGTCGTCCCAGGATTGCCGGACGGCCTGCCAGGCCAGCTCGACCTGACCTTGACCCTGGTATTTGCCGATCAGTGCCAGGCTCTCCTCCCGGTTGTCCCCTTCGCCGACCAGGAAAAAGACTTCTTCCACTTGCCCGGGGGCTAAATCGACATGCAATTGGATTGCAGCGCAGGGATCCAGCCCGGCGCGAACCGTGCTCGCCAGCCCGATCCGTTCGAGGGCAGCTGGGAGACGCAGGCTGCTATTTCGACCCAAAAACTCGGTACGGTCTGCGGTCAGGCCGTGCGGTTTCTTGTTGGCAGCCAGGAAGGCGACATGCTCGCCAAACTCGGAGTGGTAACGATTGTTCGCCAGAAGGGCGTGCCGGGCGGGGTCGAATTCCGGCACGATATAGGCCTGGCTGGCATCCCGTTCCGTGCCCAGCACCCATTCGGCGTAATAAGTCACGGTGATGCGTCGCGGGCGCATCCACAGGTTTTCCAGGCGCAAGTGGGCAATCTTGACCGGGGCATCGGCCACGGCGAACAGGCGCAGGCGCTGGTTCAGACCGTGGCTTTGACTCTCGAAGGTCGAATAGCCCGCCCCGTGGCGGATCAAACAAGAACTCTTCGCGCCAGCCGGCAGCGGGGTGGGCGACCAGACCAACCCGGTCTCTTCATCCCGCAGATACAGCGCCTCTCCCGGCGAATCCGCCAGTGGATCGTTCCGCCAGGGTGTCAGCCGGTTTTCCCCGCTATTGCCCGCCCAGGTGCAGCCGGATCCCGCTTCGGAGACCAGGAAGCCGAATTGTGGATTGGCAATCACATTCACCCACGGCCGGGGTGTATTTTGGCCGGATTGGAGAAAGATTACATACTCCCGCCCGTCCGGGCTGAAGCCTCCAAGTCCGTTGCCCATTAAAAGGCTGGTTGGACACCTCAATGGTGGTGTCGGTTCGAGATCCTGTGGACTGGAGAGAGACGGTGTGAAAGCCGGCAGGCGGACAGGGGCTGCGGTCAATCGCCTGGCATGTTCTGCCAGATTTCCTTTCTTTTGATCCAAAATAAGGCCTGCGGCTGTCTCCAGCAAAACCCGGTCGTCTGCTGGAATCTGGTCGCTGCGCAGCAGGAAGATGCCATCGCGCTGGTTCAGCCACGCATCTCCACCCATATGGGCAATCTGCCGCTGGATTTGATTGTGCAAGTCCATGGCGTAACCCGTATCCTGGTCGTTCAGGATGACCAGGTTGACCTTTACCTGTCGGTTGCGCCAGTAGGTGTATGCCTGCAGGGCTTCCAGCAGCAGCGGGTGATCGCCCTCATGCACGTGTACAAGCAAAATCGGATAATCACCGGAGATGCCGTATGCCCACAGACCGGACTGCCCCTTCCCGTTTTTCGCCAGGACCTCCGGGGCCGCGCGCAGGGTTCCGGATGGATAAAGCAATACAGACAATAGCTGCTGAATGTGCTCTAGGCCAGCTGTATCCAGCCCTAAATCGGCCAGTTCCCTTTCACTGCAAGAGCGGGCTTCGTCGAAGGCGCGATTGATGGTCTGCATCGACTGGTAGCGAGCCACCAATTCCAGCGCTTCGATGCGGGAGGGCGCTGCCAGGGTTAGGAAAATGACCTGCGTCTGGGTGTGCGGCTTCAAGTCGATCTCCTGCGCCAGGGACAGGATCGGGTCGAGCGTCACGCCAGCCGTTCCAGATAGATGGCTATCGATTCCCTGTAGTATCGCGGGCGAACGAGCTGTCTGTCCCCGCCCCAGGAAGCGGGCCCGGTCGCTCTCGTGTTCGCCGGTGACTTTATGACCTGGCTCAATCACCAGGGCATGCGCCAGGATTACAGGTTTCTCGTCTGCCGAGCGGAGGCGACGGTGGAACAGGAGCGCATTCCCCTCCGGAATATATTCGCTTTCGATAAAGAGTTTATTGAATGCCGGATGGCGGCGGTCGACAGCCTGCGGGGCCAGCACGACCTCGCCGTAGCTGGTGAGTTTCAGACGCCGGGGACGGTCACTGTCATTCAGAAGCGTCACCCGCCTGATTTCGATGTCATCCGCTCCGACGACAATTTCCGTATGCAGGGAAATGCCTCGATCCCACCGGCGAAACTCGACCTTGTAGGGGTAGAACAGGATATCTTGGTTTTCAGGCGGAAACCCCGTTGGCTGGCATGTAGCCGACCAGAGCGCGCCGTTCTCCAGATCCTGAACATAGATCCACATTCCCCAGTCATCCAGAGTCGCATCGGCCTGCCAGCGTGTCAGCGCAAGATCCTCCCACTGGCTGAACCCGCCCCCGGCGTTGGTGATCAGGAGGCCGTAATGTCCCTGGGAAAGAAAATGGACCAGCGGAACAGGGCTCTCCGCCGGAACGCGCCATGGCACAATAGCTACGGATCGCGGGCTCGGTCTCGAGCCCACAGGTTCTTCCGGATGAGGGAATTCGAAATGCGGGTTTTGCGGGATCTTTTCCTGCAGGAGCAGTTCGACGCTCTGAATGCGTTCGTCGGCATGGAAACGCCGGACCATCCCATTATCCGACAGATAATTGCAGGCAGCCACCAGGATCATACCCTGGTGATGGGCCATATAGGACTGAACGATTGCTTGCTGCTCGTCCGGTGGCAGGTGTGCCTTGGTGAAATCGAGTGCTTCGTAAAAACCAAAATGGCCGAACATTTTCATGCTTTCCAGCCGCCCAATGTTGGCCAGTACGTCTTGCGGCCGCAGGGAGAGCCCGAGCAGTGAGGCATACGGGGCGATGACGACATCCTCGGAGAGATCGCGTCTGTAGCCGAGGTCGGGAACGCCGAAGGCGCGGTACTGGTAGTTCATGTTCGCATCAAAAGCGAAATAGCCTGATTCGGATATGCCCCAGGGAATGCGCTTTTGTTTGGCATAGCTCATCTGCGCTTCGATCGAAGTGTAGCAGCTATCGGATAGAAATGTCGCCTCATAATTCCTGGCGAAAAGCAATGGCATGAGGTATTCGAACGAGGTGCCGGTCCAGGAGAGCAGCACCTGTTTCCCTTTCACCCGCGTGACAGGCCGCCCTAGATGCAGCCAATGGCTTTGGGGAACGTCGCCTTTAGCAATGGCGATCAGGCTGGCAATGCGCGCTTCAGAGGCAAGTAAATCATAATAGCTTGTATCCAATAATTCGGTCGTGGCGTTGTATCCGATGTGGAACACATGGCGTTGCTCATCAAACAAGAACCTGAAATCCATTCCGTCGACGTAACTATTTGCCCGCCTGGCAAGGTCGCGATATCCGATCAGGAGGCTCTCTGTTCTTAATCTAGCCGATGTCAGGTCGTCATCTAGCTTCCGGCACCAGTCGCGAGCCTCCTGGACCTGGTCTGCCGGAGCGCGACTGCCGTCCAGTCGTGTCTGCAGCTCTGACAAAGCCTTTTTAATACCGGCGTAGACCACCGCCGCTTCCCCGAGAGCCGGGAAGCCGGCAGGAAGCCTCTCCAGGAAGTCCTGCCAGGCCGGCAGCGGAGGAGTTCCCTCCTGCGCAAACAACCTGGGAGGCTGGTTCAAACCACTTAGCCAGGGTGCCAAAAATTTGACATTCCGCTGCATGTTGATCAAATGATGCTGTAACGCATTCAGGTAGAACTGGAGATCACTCAATGTGTCTTGATCCAGACTGGGGTGGTCGGTTCCAAGAAGTTCCATCAGTTGCTGGGATATCCGATACCATCCATCGCCCGAGAGCCAGGCCAGCACAGTAGTCCACGCATCGGGTTTGTTCTGGATACTGCGAATGCGATCGCAAATATTGTCCAACTCAACCTCGAAGCGATCGGAACTTGAGCCGGGGTTATTTTTATCCAAATCTTTCAGCAGGTTGGTGAGGATCTCCAGGATGTCAAGCAAACCTCGCCACTGCTGTTCACCCATGATAGGGTCGTCCACCAAGGCAAGACAGCCTTGTTTGAGGGCAATCAGGCAGGCGGCCAGGTTGCCGCTATCCACCGTTGAGATATAGCGGGGCGGTAGGGGGGTCAAGGTCTGGGTGTCGTACCAGTTCAACAGGTGACCGCGGTAATGTTCCAACCCTTCCATAGTCTCGAAAGTGGAACGCAGGCGTACGGCCAATTCGAGCAGACCGATATAGCCCAGATCATAGGCAGACAAAGTGGACAGCAGGAACAGGCCGATATTGGTCGGAGTCGTATAGTGGGCGATATTGCCGCGTGGGTTTTCCTGGAAATGGTCGGGGGGCAGCCAGTGATCTTCCGGACCCGCAAATTGCTCAAAGAAAGCCCAGGTGCGCCTGGCGATGCGCTGGATGTGTTTACGCTGGGTCTCGGAAAGCGGCGCTGACGTATTAAGGACGGGCTGGCTGATCCAGTAAGCAATCTGGGGAGATATGCACCAGGCAAGCAGCAGAGGAGCAGCTATCCACAGATTTGACGGATTGACTAAAAGGATGGCAATTCCCAGAAGAATATTAAAAGCCACTGATGCAGCCATCTCCCACCAGACTTTGTGCCCGGTATTTTTTCCGAACGAGCGGGCGATATGTGCGGCTGTTGTCCACTGCAGCAGATGCCTGCGGGCAACCAGCACACGGGTCAGCGTGAGCCCAATCGCGGTCAGCGCCTGCAAGGCTTCATAAGGGAGAAAGAGGGTCATCAGCGCCCAGCGCAAAACCGGGAGTCTGATAGGATCGAACAGCTCTTTCAACGATAGCTGTCCAATATTCTGCTTTACGTGCTGGATAGCTTGTGCGGCGATAGGAATGGCGGGTGTCAGGAGTGCCAGCAAAGTCCACGCCAGGGCTGAACCGGGCAAGACAAGCCAGGCGGCGGTAATAAAGAAAAGATATGTCAGGGGCAGTAAACTGCGCCGCAGGTTATCGAAAATTTTCCAACGGTTGATTAATGACAACCGATTGGGGGCAAAGCCAGCTTCAGTTTGGACGACCGGGAAGAGCCAGGGCAGCAACTGCCAATCGCCACGGATCCAACGGTTCATGCGGCGAGCATAGATTAAATAGCTAGCCGGGTATTCCTCGTACAGGAGGATGTCGGTGACCAGTGCGGCGCGTCCATAAATACCTTCGAAGAGGTCGTGGCTGAGCAAGGTGTTATTTCTGACCTGGCCGGCTAGGCTTCTTTCGAAGCCGTCCACATCATAAATGCCTTTCCCTATATAACTCCCCTCTCCGAACAGGTCCTGATATACATCCGAGACCGCCAGCGTATACAAATCAAAGCCGGTATTCCCGGTAAATATTCGCGAAAACATAGAACGGTTAGCACTCGCCGGTTTAATTTCGACGCGGGGTTGCAAGATTGTGTACCCGCTGACGACCGAGCAGCCATCCGCAGCAAATTGCACCCGGTTGAGGGGATGGGCCAGGGTTGCGATGAGGCGGGCAGCTCCGCCGTGTGGCAGGGAGGTATCTGCATCCAGAGTAATTACAAATTTAATCGCATGCAGGACAGTGAGATCTCCAACCTGTGTGGTATAAGACGTCCGGCCGGTGTTCAAAACCAGCCGGTTGAACTCAACCAGCTTGCCGCGTTTGCGTTCCCAGCCCATCCAGGTCCGTTCGGACGGATTCCAGACTCGCTCGCGGTGAAATAAGTAAAAGGGTGCGGTGCCCTCATACTTATGATTCAAGCTCTCGATCCCGGCTACTGCCTGGGAAAGCAGTTTTTCATCCTCCGGCATGTACTGCGCTGAAGCATCGGTGAAGTCGGTCAGGAGGGCGAAAGTCAATTGGGGATCGGGATTGCGCAGGTAGTGGAGCTCCAGCTCCTGCAGTAAGGTGTTGAGTTCTTTGACATTTGCCAGCAGAGTCGGGATGACGATCATCGTGCGATAGTCTGCCGGAATGCCTTCCGAATAATCCATGCGAGGAAGGGTGCGCGGGGGAATCTGGTGCGTAATGATCCAGTGGACCAGGTTTATGACGGCATCCATTGCCAGCCCGCACCCAAGCAAGCCGGTGAGAATCAACTGGGCTGGAGTGCCGCTTGAAACAAGGGTATAAAACAGCAGTCCGCCGAGGATTAGCAGGGAGAGGCTGCTGATGCTACCCAGATAGGTGATTGTGGGATGGGCTAGGACCCATCGCCGCAAGTGCGCGTTCAGCCGCGGCTGGTAGCCGATACTTTTTTCAAGCGCGGAAAGCCCAGCATCGATCAGATAATAACCAACATGATTTTTCCTGTCTGGATTTTGGAGGGGAGCCTGGGACTTGTCTTGGGCTTTGCGGGCGAATTCAATTGCAGCCCATGCGACGGTTTCTTCGCTCTGCCTGGAATTGCGCGCAAGTTCTTCCACAGCACTGCGATATCTGTTCCGAGTATCAAAATCCATGTTGACATAGATATGCGCCGGATCATCCCGTAGAATCTGCTCGATGTGGCTGGTTTGCTCGAAGAATTCTTTCCAGTCCGTAGCAGATAACAGTCTAAGGCTGAGGAAACAATTAGCGACAATGGCTTCATTCGGCAGTCTGGGGGATACAGGCAGGCTGGGCTGCACTTTCAGCCCCTCCGGCGCATCGATTCCGGTGATAATAGTGGCGACCACGGCCAGGAGTTCCAACGTCCCGATGCGGAGCATCGTCGGTAATGCCCACAGCTCTCCAATGGTTAATGGGGTAACCTGCTGGTAATCATGCACGAAGGTCGCGACTTGAGCCAGGTCAAGCTGACCCTGGCCATACGCCACCAATTCCCAAGCCAGGCCAAAAATGCGTGGGTACCCTTTTAGCGACGTCGCATCTAATTTGGGCAGCTGGTCAAAAAAACTTTTAGGGAGATCTTCCTCGATCTGGTGGAATGTTTGTTCGACAACGTAAAAGTTGTCCAACATCCATTCGCTCGCCCGGGAAAAAACCGGGTCTTTCAAAGACATGGCTCTGAAATGCTGATAGGCATCCTGCAACGCTTCTTTCCAGGTGTGCAGGAGCTTTAATAGCAGATCCCATTGTTTGGGGCTTTTATGTACCCTTGTGTGATTTTTAGCCAGGAGGTGCGCATGTTGTTCCAGCTGCTCCCCAGGTTCTGGGCTAGGTCGTTCGGAAGTTTGGATGGGAGTCACCTGCATGGACTAATGCTCTGTGTGTTCCCGCGGGGTCATCTCGACAATAGCCGACTCTTCCTTTGCCGGCAGATCCTGCACGATCAACAGCGGCACCTTGCCATAAAGGATAAAATTATTAACCATGCTTCCATAGGGCCATTGATTATTTCCCGAATAACCATGCGCACTGAGTGCAACCATATCGATGTGTTCCTGCTCCACCAGTTCATGCAGGACCGTGGCCGCGTTATCGCTAGTTAACAGGTGGGTTTGTACATCGATGCCGTCCAAAGGTGATCGCAGCCGCACCTGATCGAGATAGCGGATGGCTTCCTCCCGATTGCGGGCCACTATTCGTTCGGATAATTCCACATCCTCGCGTGCGAGGGGCATTTGGCGCGCCATTTCCGGGGTTTTTACGACATGCACAATGTGAATCCGGGATTGGTGGAAACGCGCCAGAAGCGTGACCATGGGCAGAACATTTTCCGCCCGCCGGGACCCATCTAGCGGAACAACAATTCGTTTGTATTGTCGTTCGATCGACTCGCTGGCTTCAGGTTGATGCGCCCGAATGATAAGCACAGAGGTTGGCGCACAAAATATAATTTTTTGGGTGACGCTGCTTATCCCCCATTGACTCAAACCGCTGCGTCCATGACTGCTTAAAATGATCAATTTTATCCCCTGGTTTTTTGCATATTCAGTGATCGTCTCCGCCACCAACCCCTCTAAAACAACAGTCTCGATCCGCAGGTCTGATTTTTGAAGGCGGGCGCTGATCTTTTCCAGGTACAGCTTGGCTCCGGTTTTATTGATCTGCCAGGTGACCAGGTCGAATAATTGCGCCTTTTCACTCGCCTGGTTCTTGTCCAGAACGCGCAGCAGAATCACTTTTGCATCGAAAGCGCGGGCGATTGCGATCGCGTGTGGCAGAACGCATTCAGCGAGTAGAGATCCGTCCAATGGGATAAGAATAGGATCGAACATTGTTCCTCCCATCGATATTTTCGCTCCGGGTGATATCAGGTTGGATCAAGCGTAAAAAAATATCCAAGCGGTTTATGATGGTTTAGATTGTATGAAGGGGGTGGGTCAGGTCGTATTACTGGTTCGAGTGAGACCGTGCAAGGGCGGTGAAGTTCAAATTGAAATTGCCTTGTCACGCAACTAGCAGAGATGAGTTTTCAACCGGAGCCGTTTGGCCTTCAATATGTAGAAGTATACTCCACATTATCGATTATTATTGGAATCGATCCAACAAAATACGAGAGTTGTTGATTTTATGGTTTTTTGCCGAATTTCACCAGACAGCGCGAATAGTGCAGGTCCAATTGGACGGGGAACATGGGGAATCACCCCGTACGGAGTGCAAAAACTTCCTCCGAGGGGATTTCCAGGAGATTATAAATTCGTAGCTGAGTTTTGGACTATGTATTAATAACTTGCGTCTTAGCGTATCGGTGCTAAATCCGGTCGCTTATAGACCCATTTTATCTTGCCGGGTCCTTAACAATCGAAAACCACCAGGCCAGGAAGAATCAGCGGCCCGTCGGTCTGATGAGTGTGGTGCGAGGCTGGAGCTTATAACCTGTAGTTCGTTGGTTCGAGCCTACCTACCTCAGTGGCATGAGCTGGAAACCAGCTGCTTCATTTGGGTGATATGGAACCGCGTAAATCTCTTCAAGCGGGTCATCGGAACATCTTAAAGAACGGATGGACACCTCTCTCACTCTAGCTCAGACCCAGAGGGATGGCGGTCATCTTTACATCTACTACTACCAGATCCATTTTCCCGGTGAGCGCTGGGAAACCCTGATTATTGAGCACAAACTTTATTGCCCGGGTCACCTCATCGGAGCGGTCATCCTTTGATACGCGGTTGTTGAACCTGGATTGCTCTCAAGGGAGTTGCCCGAGCAAGGTCGTCGCGTAGACCTGCCACGCTGCGCTGCTGGGTGCCGCCTGGCCGACCACAAGATCGGAGAGGCCGATAAAGGTTGCGCCCTTGATGAAACCAAAATCGCTGCCGTTGATGGTTTGCCCCCCCATGCTGAGGCTCCCCTGCCCGGTCGCACCACCATCCGCGAAGTTGGGCAGCTCGGTAACCTGGATTCCCGCATTCGCCAGTTCCGGCATCTTCGACTCAAGCACCGTTTGGAATTGCGCCTTGTCCGCCTGCGCTGTAGCCGCGTCCTTCTCCTGACCGACCAACACCATGAACACGTTCGTGGTCTGGTACCCATACCAGCAGATCTTCCCACCGCCAGGGGTGGTATCTTCCATGCCCGCCCCAAACGTGGTGCCGGCAAGCGAGGATGCATCCTTACTGGTCACCAGCTGGCAGGGGTCGAGCGATGTAGGCGCCCCGGTCTGCTGAGGCGCACTGGTTGCTACCGGCGTGCTCGTTGCCATGGGGACGGATGTCGGGGCCGGAGTGCTGGTTGATGCGGCACACGCAGAGAGCAGCGCGGCGCTCGCGAGAGTGCAGACGCCGAGAGCTATTCGGATCCTGGCGACGCCCCTCTTGAGTCGTGCAAACATTGTGGAACTTGTTGCCGGATTCCTGCTGAACAGTACTAGCTGAACTTTTTTACCCATCGAGAATCTCCTTTCAATAAGAAACAATACGGGATTCTTAAATAACTCTAAACGATACTGCAATGGAAGCCTGATTAAAACAAAAACCGCCCGGTTACGCAATTCGCTCCGGATATCTTCGGCTGCACTTTCAGGAAACGATTAATCGGATCCATCCCTCAGGAGGCGCCAATGCCTCGGATTATCCCTTTAGAAAAAAGAATATTATTCAAATAAGATAAATTATATCATATAATTTATCTTCTGCGTTCTCCTTCTGACACTTCGGCCGAAGATTGACTCTACCTCGCCAACCAGATCGGCACATAGCATGTAAAGTATTTCCATCCCTGTCCCATCCAGTACCGGCGGAGAATTAATTCTTTCTGTTGTATCTTCTAAGTTACCAAACCCGCCGTAAAGCCCCGAGCTTCAGCTAACGGGAGCAACCAGCACAAAGTTGAGTACTCCTCCTTTTCTATGATGAACTATTTTTCCACCAAATTCGGTCCGAGAACATGAGTAAAATAGGGTTAATTTCAGCAGCCTGCCCGGCACCTGTCAAAGGTGATCTGCCCGGCTTTTGATTATCGTTCAAGACTGTGCCTAAAGCCAAGAAAGGGAAATAGACTATGTATCAAACCGATATGTATGAAGGCATGCTGGTGGAGACGATCACGCTGATTGGCTACCAAGGGGACGTCATCAATGCTTATTTTGCCCGACCCCTGGGCCCTGGGCCTTTCCCGGGGATTGTGGCTGTTCACCACATGCCCGGCTGGGACGAATGGTACCGGGAGGTCACGCGCAAATTCGCCTATCACGGCTATGCCGCCCTGTCCCCCAACCTCTACTTCAGGGAAGGCCATGGCACACCCGAGGATGTAGCTGCCAAGGCGCGCGCCTCCGGCGGTGTCGCCGACAACCAAGTGATGGGCGACCTAGAAGGTGCCATGCGCTATCTGCGCTCGCTGCCGTTCCTCAACGGCAAGGTGGGCGTCTTCGGAACCTGTTCGGGGGGGCGGCAGGCCTACCTGGCGGCCTGCACGGTAAAGGGCTTCGATGCAGCTGTAGACTGCTGGGGCGGACGCGTCGTGATGACGAAAGAAGAACTCACCTCCAAGCAGCCCGTGGCTCCGATCGACTATACCAGGGACCTTTCCTGCCCCCTCCTGGGCCTGTTCGGCGAGGAGGACAAGAACCCCTCCCCGGAACAGGTGGCCCTGCACGAGCAGGCTTTGAAAAAACACGGTAAGACATACGAGTTCCACACATACCCTCGGGCTGGCCATGGCTTCTTCTATTATGACCGCCCCAATTATCGCCAGGAGCAGGCCGTCGACGGCTGGCAGAAGCTGTTTGCTTTCATCGAAAAGCACTTGGGCGTGCCCGGAAATGCATCCCGACCTGCCGATTGATTTTACTTCTTTAGAGTACGAGATCCTTTATTGGATTTGAGCTTGTTTTACCGCAGAGAGCACTCAGAGCGTATAGAGAGTATCATCAGGTATTGACTTATATATTCTCATAAGATGATCTATCTGTATGACTTGAGTTTAGAGTTCCAATAGAGGAATCTGGACCTTAACAAAAAGTGGAATTGCTGGTAGAAGTTTTCTTGTGACAGAAAAACTCATCCAACAATTCCGAGACGCAGTATATCAAAATCTGCGCAAACGTCCGGACGCTGTTATGGATCTGATCGATGCCCTGACAGTAGCCAGTCATGTTGAATCTCCAGTGGCTCTGAGCGAAGAAACGCCATTTCGGCGCAAGTTCAGCATGGTCTACGATACACTTCGTAATGCAGAGTTCGATCTGGATAGGCTACCGGAAACCCTGCTGTCATTTCAGCCTGGCGACAGTGAAACGATTGCTGGATATGAAGTATACGGGCTGGATGCGACGCCGAATGAACGTCCAGAGGCAGAGACCTTGCCGGAACGCTGTTCCCTGAAAAGCCAGAAGGACGAGCCGGTGCGGTATGGGCACAAGTACTCCTGGTTGGTGCGGCTGCTGAAATGGGGTACCTCCTGGGTGGCGCCACAGGATCTGCGACGAATAGATGCGGAGTTGAGCGATAACCAGGTAGGCAGCCTGCAAGTCCAGGAATTGGACCAGCGTAACCCCGAGCCCAAAGTGGTGGTGGAAGACAGTCTGTACGGGAATCAGGTCTTTTTGGCAGTCTTTTTGCTGCTGAAGAACACCTTTGCGCTCGTTCGACTGCGTAGCAACCTGATCTTGTACGAGCAGCCGAAGGCTCGCCAGGCGAGGAAAAAGGGCGCCCCTTGCAAACATGGACCTCGCTTCAAGCTCTCCAGCCCGCCTCGGCTACCGGATCGTACGGAGACATTTCAGTTGCGCTCCCAAACGGTTCGTCTGCAGGCCTGGCAGGGATTGCATTTCAAAAAGCTTTCCACGCTGGTGGGGATGCTGCTGCGGGTCGAGTTTCTGAAAGCAGATGGGCAGCCCCGCTATAAAAGACCCATGTGGTTGTTCTGGACTGGGCCACTGACGGTCTCTCTCCAGGATCTCTGCAAGATGTACTTGTGGAGGTTCGCCATTGAGCATATGTTCCGCTTCCTCAAACAGCATATGGGTTTGAATGCCAGTCGCTCGAACGACCTGGTCGGCACAGAGCAATGGATGTGGTTGTGTGCACTGGCTTACTGGCAGTTGCTGTTGATGCGGGAAGCCGTTGCAGATGCTCGCCCAGCCTGGCAGCCCCGCATTCGGGATGGCCAACAGAAAGAACTGACCCCTGGCCAGGTACAAAGAACCGCTTTACGATATTTATTGCAGTTGGGCACACCCGCTCGATCACCCAGAGTCACTGGAAAAGGCACAGGACGCACCAAAGGCTATCGGCCCAACCCCAGAATACGGTTTCCTGTGATCAAAAAGGCGAAAACGGGGCAAAACCCGGCCACTGCAAGCCCATGACTACTTTCTGATTGACTGCATCGATTGTTAAAGTTCAGGTTTTTCGTCAGCGCTTTTTTTGCGCTTAGTGCGCTACTCTAAACTCAAGGTATGAATAAGACCTATAAACCGCGAGAATTTGGCAAGTTGATCAGCCGCACCACCCAGACCCTGCAGCGCTGGGACCGCGCAGGGATCTTGACAGTTCTTCGCACGTCCACCAACCGCCGCTATTCCACGCATGACCAGTACCTGCAAATCATTGGGCAAAAAGCAAAAGAACAGAAAACGGTTGCCTACAGCCGTGTGTCAGGCGCCGGGCAAAAGGCGGATTTGGAGAGCCAAAAGAAGGCGCTGGAGCAGTTTTGCATTGCGGCGGGAAAGCCGGTAGCGCTGTGCTGCAGGATATAGGCAGCGGGATGAATTACAAGCGCAAGAACTTTGTGGTACTCATGGAAATGGTCGAGCAGGGAGAAGTCTTGGAGATTGTGATTGCCCACCGGGATCGCCTGGTGCGCTTCGGCTGCGAGTGGTTTGAGAAATTCTGCCGGGATCATGGGGTGACCCTGACGGTGATGAACGCCGAAACCCTCTCGCCCGAAGAAGAGGTGAGGCAGGATCTGATATCGATCCTCCACTGCTTCTCCTCACGGTTGTGCGGACTGCGGAAATATAAGAAGCAGATTGCCAGGTTGGCGGAAGAAAAGCCTGCCGCATGAGAACCATCCGCCGGATCAGTCAGAGGCTCAACCGCAGCAAATGGGAGGCGCTGTGCGAGATATGGCCAAGGGAGTGAGCATGTTTGATCACATTTCAGGGAACAGAAAAGGTGTTCCACCGCGATCTCGACGTGATTCGCGGTGAAAAATTCTTTGATAGCGGTACCAAGAAAATTAGACCGGTGAGCCCGGCAAGGAGGTCGAAAATGTGCACCATGATCGCCAAGCAGATTGATGTTGAGGGGACCGGTAAGGGGGCAGCGGGCTGGTTTGCCGTCCGCCAGGCCAACGTATCCTATGACCATCCCTTTAAGGCGTCGCAGGAATACGCCTTGAACATCGATTTTGTCAATGAGGCGTTGGGTCCCGGGGCACGCACGGCGGTGGAGCTGACCGAGACGTCCGCCCGTAGACTGGTTGATACCATCCTAACTGTCCTGGCTAAGGCGGAGGCAGGCGGATACTTAAAAAATTGAGCCTCGTAGGGCGCAAGAACAAATTCCTAAGAGATTTCAACTCGGCAATGATGCCCAAGCTGGGTTCTAGACGATAGATTTAGAACTCGTGTTTTTGGTGTTTTATCACTAAAATCCGGTCGCTGCTGAACCCAATTTATCTCGCCGGGTCTTGATTGATCGAAAACCGCCGGGACGGGCAGATTCAGCAGCCCGTCACTCCTAAGTGTGCGATCGTAGATTGGAACTTATAACCTGGAGTTCGCTGGTTCGAGTTCAGGCTCCGTAACTAAGTTAGTCCCCAAATCGGGGAAAAGTGCCTTTTTGGGTACTTTTTTGATTTAATAATATGCGGAACAAGAAAGGAACTGCCTTTCCTACGTTGACTTTTAACATGGTTCATTTGTCGCAACCGAATCGACTGACTATTATTGGCTGACGCATGTGCATTTATCTTTAATTAACAAATTTCTATCCAGCATGGTATATTCGAACCAGGTTGATGACTGATTATGAAGATTCATCTGGTAGATGGCACGTACGAACTGTTTCGACACCATTTTGGCGCCCCACCAAAGAAAGCACTGGACGGGCGTAAAGTGGGCGCGACGGTCGGATTGTTGCGCAGCATGTATGCTCTTGTAACCACACCGGGAGTTACCCACGTGGGGGTAGCCTTCGATCACGTCATCGAATCCTTCCGTAACGATCTCTATCCCAGGTATAAAACCGGCGAGGAGGTCGATCCCGCCCTGATCGCGCAGTTCCAGCTTGCAGAAGAGGCGGTGTCCTCACTGGGGATCGTCGTCTGGCCTATGGTCGAGTTCGAAGCTGACGATGCACTGGCGACTGCTACACAGCGTTTCAAGAAGCTGACCTCGGTCGAGCAAATCGTGATCTGTTCACCGGACAAAGATCTGGCCCAGCTGGTTTCCGGAGAGCGCGTTGTGTGCTGGGACCGCCGGCGCGAGATCGTCTTGGACGAAGCTGGCGTGCTGGCGAAGTACGGCGTACCGCCGGAATCCATTCCTGACTGGCTGGCATTGGCGGGTGATACGGCCGATGGCTACCCGGGCATCCCTGGCTGGGGTGCAAAAAGTGCCGCGGCCGTACTCTCCATTTATAAACACCTCGAGTCCATCCCGGATGATCCAGTAATGTGGAAACCTGGTGCGGTGAGTCCCGGTCGTGCCATGCGCCTTGCTGAAAACCTGGCTGCCGGCCGTGCGGATGCCCTGCTGTATAGAAAGCTGGCTACGCTCCGCGAGGATGTTCCACTCAAGGAGAGGCTTGCTGATCTAGAGTGGAATGGCGCAGCCCCGCATTTGAAGGAGATTTGCCGTGAATTGGGGGAGGAGAATCTCCTGGATCGTATTCGTCGCTGGCGCGAACCATGATCCCCGGCTGGCGATAAATCTTGTGAAAAGGATGTTGATCCTGGGTTGCCAATAGATCAAGTATTATTGTCACAAGGTATCTGATTATGCTGGCATCTATTGATATACGAATTCTCAGGAAGCTCAAGCATCGTCTGATCGAGACTTCACCAATTAATCGGCTGGTGGTCTGCGGCTCGCGCGCTCGGGGTGATGCCCCGCCTGAGTCTGCCATCGATGTGTTTATCGAAATTCCATCTCTTCTGCCTGCATTAAGGTGTCGGATCAGTAAAATCGCCTGGAGGTCGCTGGTGAGCGGTCTGAGATTGCCTCTCATAACCTGGAGGTCACTGGTTCGTGTCCAGCCTTCGCATAAGGAAAGATCCAGAATCTGATGAGCTAGCTATTCGATCTATCGCTTCGGCTCGTTCGACCAAGATTGCTTATTGAGGCCCATATTGTTATTGTAATGATAGAATGTTAGCATGATCAGTCATTCTGCTTCCAATCATATCGTAAAGGACTATGTCAAATGTCTCTGCCCATTCCAGAAAAATTCCATGATCTATTTAGCCGACCTCTTCTGTGTGCCTTAACCACAATCAACCCGGATGGACAACCGCACAGCGTGCCAGTTTGGTGCGATTTCGACGGGGAGCATGTTCGTATCAATATGCCTGCGGCGACGAAGAAAGCCCGGAATCTGCAGGCCAATCCCAAGCTGTCGTTGCTTGTAATCGATCCTCAAAATGGGCGTCATTGGATTGAGATTCAGGGGAAGGTTGGCGAGCTTAAAGACGAAGCGCATGGTTCGCGTGAGCACATCAACAAGCTGTCAGAAAAATACACAGGCAATCCTGTTTATCAGGCATACGGGGCCAGCGGCATCGACCGCCAGATGTATGTGATCGAAGCAGTAAAGATTAACGGCAATTGAAGACAGTTTGTTTGCCTGTAAGCTTACTTTGCTAATGTGCAAATGGATAAAGGTAAGATCACTTAGCCATCGCAGGTCCGAAAGCGAGTCAAGGAACTCAAGCTTGCTTTGAAAAAAGTACAGGGACAGGACTGAGACTCATAACCTGGAGGTCGCTTGTTCGAGTCCAGCCCCCACAACTTCGTCAGTCCCCCAAATTAGGGAAAAGTGCCTGTTTTGGCACTTTTTTGATTTAAAAAAATGTGTGAAATAAAAATGGGGTTTACAACCTCTGCGACATTGGTTCCAGTCCAATCCCCGCAACTTTTTAGAAACAGCCATGAGGTGAAGCTGGACAAAATATTTGCACTCTACAGGCTTGCTTGCGAAAACTGCTCATTTTACTGAATGCGATGATTCGCAATTGTATATCCTGCCAATCATCAATTTCCTGTTGACAAGCAAGACTGTGACTCAGCGGCTGCGAGGCGAGTGGCAAGATTCCTTCCTTTATCGCATAATTTCTGGCATATGCGCCAAGCTCCGAGCCGCCGCCTTTCATCCCCCCGCCTGAAGGCGGGAGCCTTTCGGCGGATTCGGTAACTGACCCGAGGCGACTGGATTTCTTGCCTTCGAATTCTGTTGATACTTTTATCCAATGCTCTCTGTCGCCACGCACCATTTAGCCGCATTGATCATACTTGTCTTGAGGCCGAAATTTTACATGTGTCATCAGGGAGAAATCGCCAGACAGCTTTGTCAAGAGGCGATGCCCATCGTCCTTTTGAAAGCCATCATATGTGTTTTGCCAAAAATCGGTTTTCTCGTCTGTGAAAAATTCCAACCCTGTGCCCAGATGATACTTTGCAGCCTCATTGAACCAGTAGAAAGCTTTTAGCATGCTGGGCTGCAGGAATTTTTTTACAGGTTGCATGATATCACTCCTCACAGTATTTGGAATGAAGCCAGCTCACCTTGAGTTGATCAATAAAACTCTTATATCAGATCTATTAACATGGCATAGAAGTTATTTTGAGTTAATCTTGGACGCGACTGTAGAGGGTATAATTATCACCCAAATAAATTTGTATTTCGCCAGTTCCTGTCCCATATCCAGGCGTGCGAAACACATCACTTCGGAATCGGAGGCAGGGAAAATGCCGTCTACAATAACCGTTCCGGAAATCATCAAACCAGGTGGGGATTACCTCCACAAACGGCCCACCTTTGGATTTATCGTCACTTGGGGGTTAACCAATCCATACAGCAGTCCGATGTGGTGGGGAGCGGTGGAGGCGGCTGATGCGCAGGACGTTAATCTGGTCGGGTATGGTGATATCAATATCTATGATCTCCAACGCAACCGCTCACTTTATTGGCAGATACAGCCATCAACACTAGATGGTTTGGTGCTTGTCAATCCTACCCTTCCTCACCTGCATCGTGAAGTGTTCGGCCCAGTGCCAGTCGTCAACATCGGTTTTTCGACAGAAGATGTCGTAACATCGATCCTGGTAGATAACCACGAAGGCATGCGTGAGGCCGTGAGACATTTGATCGAAATCCATGGACGCCGCAGGTTGGCCTTCATCAAGGGACCAGCCAATAATCCGGACTCGGAGGAGCGCTTCCGGGCGTATGTGGAGGAACTCCAATTCCATGGCATGACGGTTGACCCTGATCTTCTTTTTCAGCCCTATGATTGGTCGCCGCCAGGTGGAAGGGAAGGGGTGCGGGTGTTGCTGGATGAACGGAGGGTACACTTTGATGCACTGGTGGCAGCAAATGATAATATGGCCTTGGCGGCACTGGTCGAACTGCAATCACGCGGTTTGCAAGTGCCCTACGATGTAGCCGTAAGCGGTTTTGATGACGCCATTGAATTGTCAACCAGTACGCCACCACTAACCACCGTACGCCAGCCACTGCAAAAGATGGGTCAGCTGGCCCTGGAAGCGTTAGTGGCATATCACCAGGGTAAAAGCGTGCCGCCAAAGTTGTTCCTGCCAACCACGCTGCTGCTGCGCCGTTCGTGCGGCTGTATGTCTGAAGCAGTCGTGCATGTTAATCAGGGCATGCAGATCGCCAAGCCGGAAAAAAAAGCTGCACATCCCACGCGAATGGCGCAGGCCGGCTCCCTGCTGCAGGCGCGGCGGGCGGTTTTATTGGAAGAAATGCAGCGTGGAATGGTTGTGCAAGATTTGCCCATGTTCGCGCAGATGGCAGGAGAGTGGTTGGAAGCGCTAATCATCAGCCTGGAAAAACGCGATAACGGCGAAGCTTTTCTGACCGTGATTGATTTGACTTCGCGGCGCCTGATGGAGCGGCAGATATCGGTGGCCGAATTACAGGATGTACTTTCAGCAATGCGGCGCGAGGGCTGGCGGGCATTGGAAGAGCACCCAGCCTGGCTGGCGCAAGCGGAGAATCTATGGCACCGGGCACGTGTGTTTCTCAATGAGCTAACTCTCCAGCAACAAAATCAAAAGCGGATACAGTTAAACGACCAAATGGCGGTATTACGTGCCATCAGCCAGACGATGGCCGTTACGTTCCATTTGGACAACCTGATGGAGATCTTGGTACGCGACCTGATGCAGTTGGGGATTGAGAGTTGTTATGTGGCATTATATGAGGGCGTGAACCGGCCAGCGGAATGGGCACGCGTAATCCTGGCTTGCAATAAAGGGCAGAAGCTAATGGTTAAGGGCAAGAAGCGTTTTCCCATCGCCCAATTGTTGCCGGCCAATCTGTGGGGCGAACACAGGCGCACGCTGGTGCTTGAGGCGTTGGAGTTTCAAAGGGAAGAAATCGGGTTTGTACTGTTTGAAGTTGGACCCCACGACGGACCGGTTTATGAAGCATTACGGAGCCAATTGGGCAGTTCCATTAAAGGTGCTGTGTTGTTCGATGAACGCGACCACTTACTGACAAAAACCACACAATTGTATCGCCAAGCTGCCGCTGGGCAGCGGCTGGCTGAAGAAGCCAACAGGCTCAAAAGCCGTTTCCTGTCCATGGTGAGTCATGAGCTGCGCGCACCGCTCAACCTGATTACCGGCTTGAGTGAATTGACACTGAAGGACATGGACGGCCGAAAACCGCTTAATTGTGATAACTTGAAATTGATGCACATCACCGCTCAACACCTGGATGACCTGATTCGAGATGTCTTGGATCTGGCGCGCGACGAGATGGGAGAGCTTAGACTGGTATGTGAACCGCTTGACATGGCCAAGGTGCTCGAAACGATTTCGGTAGTGGGTGAACAACTGGCGCGGGAGCATGGATTGGATTGGATTGCGCAAATACCGGCAGATCTGCCACTTGTATGGGGCGATCCCACCCGGTTACGGCAAGTGGCTTTGAACTTGGTAAACAACGCGGTTAAATTCACTGAAAAAGGCGCGATTAGTTTGAGGGTTATCCCCGGCAAGGAGTTGATCACTATTTCCGTCAGCGATACTGGCCTGGGAATTCCACCAGCCGAGCAAAGCGTCATCTTCGACGAGTTTCGTCAGTCCGATCGGACCACTGCGCGGGGGTTTGGTGGCCTGGGCCTGGGGCTGGCAATCTGTAAACGGCTGGTGAAAATGCACGGCGGCGAAATCACTGTGGACTCCTCCGGCGTGGAGGGGGAGGGGGCAACTTTCTTATTTACTCTGCCCACATTGCAAGCGGTGTCATCGCGTGGGGAAGGTACGGATGCCGTTTGGATTGTCACTATGCAACTCGAAAATGCCAAGCCGCTAAAACACTATCTTGACGACCAGGGCTTTAATGCTGAAATCCAATATTGGGATAAAAATGGTCAATGGCTGGCGCGCGCTGCACAGACGCCCCCGTCTGCGATAGTAATGGATGTTCAAAAGGCAAGCCGGCGCAGCTTGGAAGCGATGCGTGCGCTCAGGTCCCACCCTGCCACCAGTGAAATCGCCGTATTATTTTACACACTGCAATTGGAGCAGGATAGCGGTGCTATGCTGGAATTGGATTATCTGACCAAGCCAATTGGCAGTACGGAATTGGAGAAAGCCCTCCAACGCCTGGGATGCGTCGAGAGCAGCTTGGTTGCTGATGAAGTGATTACCGGCTGCCAAACGATATTAATTGTGGATGACGATCCCGGTGTTTTGGATATGCACACCCAAATAGTGCGTGCCAAATTTCCGCAGGATCAGATTTTGCTGGCCACCAGCGGCAGGGAAGCGCTGCAGCTTCTTCAAACCAGTCATCCGGACCTGGTTCTCCTGGATTTAATGATGCCAGAAATGGATGGATTTGGCGTTTTGGAAGCAATGCAAAAAATGGAAACAGCCTATCAAGTGCCAGTGATTGTAATAACTGCTAAAACCCTGAACGAAGAAGAAATGACGCGCCTCAACCGGAACGTGGCAGGCGTTTTACATAAAGGCGTGTTTACATCTACCGAAACTTTGATGCATATAAAAGATGCACTGATGCACCGCCAAAAGCTCAGCAACGAGGCGCAGCGCATCACCCGCAAAGCGATGGCGTATATTCATGAGCACTATAGCGAACCCATCGGCCGCGAAGACGTTGCACGCCATGCCAGCGTCAGCGAAGGGTATCTCTCGCGCTGTTTCACCCAGGAAACCGGCTTGTCGCTTATCCATTATGTGGCTCGTTATCGCATTCAGCAGGCCAAGCATTTGCTGAACGCCGGTACCATGTCCATTACCGAAATTGCTCTGAAGGTCGGTTTCTCTGACAGCAATTATTTCAGTCGTGCATTTCACCGGGAAGTAGGTATTTCGCCTCTAGCATATCGACGCATGCGATAAGCAGCGGACTTGGTCACCGCCGTGCTAATGCCAGACACAATTTTCCATGCAGATTAAGAGGTATATCCTCTATACTTTGCATGGAAAATCTTTTCTCCTCACCCCTGATATATTTGCACCCCTGATCTTCTGTTAGGCTTAAGGGGTACCCTTATTCATAAAGAAGGGAAGCTTCCCATGCCCACCACTATCCAAGTTTTCCGTACCGCCAAGAGCACGAATGATCGTTTAACCAAAAAAGATCCATTGACTTTTCAAGCGGAAATATCCGATTTGCCCTCCGTGTTAGTCGACTCGTGCCATCGCTTCCAGACCATCGAAGGGTTTGGGGGTTCCTTCACCGAGGCAGCAGCAGACACATTTTTTAAGATGTCTCCGGAAGTACGGGCGGAGATTCTCAGGGCATATTTTGACACGCAAACCGGCAATGGCTATAGCCTCTGCCGCACTCACATTAATAGCTGTGATTTCTCGCTTGGTAATTACGCTTACACGGAGACGCCGGGTGATGTAGAGCTTAAACACTTTTCCATTGAGCGTGATCGTCGCCAATTAATCCCGATGATTAAAGATGCTGCCCGTGTGGTCGGCCGACCGCTCAAATTATTGGCTTCCCCATGGAGTCCACCAGCGTGGATGAAAACCAACGGACAGATGAATCAAGGTGGCAAGCTCAAGCCGGAATACCGCGATGCATGGGCGCACTACTACGCACGCTATGTACAGGAATATGAACAGGAGGACTTGCCCATCTGGGGATTAAGTGTACAAAACGAGCCGCAGGCAGTGCAGACGTGGGATTCGTGTATTTACACGGGCGAGGAAGAACGTGATTTTGTGCGCGACTATCTTGGTCCAACACTTGAGAAAGCCGGCTTGTTGAGCCGCGTCAAAATATTGATCTGGGACCATAACCGTGACCTATTGTACGAGCGCGCCAAGGTGGTCTACGACGATCCACAGTCGGCGCACTATGTTTGGGGAGCCGCCTTCCACTGGTATGTAGGGGATAACTTTGATAATGTACGGTTGACACACGATGCCTACCCCGATAAGCAGTTATTGTTTACTGAAGGCTGCGTGGAGGGCGGGCCGCATTTTGACGGATGGGAAGTCGGCGAGCGCTATGGGCATTCGATGCTCCAGGACTTGAACCACTGGACGGTAGGCTGGTTGGATTGGAACTTGCTGCTGGATCAACGCGGCGGTCCGAACCACAAGGGCAACTATTGCAACGCCCCTGTGATGGCTGATGTTGGAAAAGGACTACTTAATTATCACAGCTCCTACTATTACATTGGACAGGTGACGCGCTTTATTCGGCCGGGAGCGCAACGCATTATCAGTGCCTCATCGATCGACGAGTTGGAAACGATTGCCTTCGTAAATATGGATGGACAAATTGCAGTGGTGGTTTTGAATCGCACAGATAAATCCGTCAACTTTGCGCTCAAATACAACGGGCTGGCCACGTCTGCGGATAGCCCGGCGCATTCCATCAGCACCTTTTGCTTCCGGGCCGGATAGCGTCCCAAAGGTTTAAAAATTCCAGTTTAAGAATGATCATTCAAAATTAATCCAACACGCTTCTGCGTAGTTGGAGGTTCTTGCGCGCCTGGAGGTCGGCATGCATGGTTTGATTGACCGGCAGATCAGGTAAAGAACCACGGGTTTATTCTGGAAGGGGGAGTTGCCTGTTGTCCTTGGCATGTCAATTTCTTCCAATAATTTTATTACGAAAGTGCTAGTTTTGAGCACAATTCTACATGTACCTGTCAATATTAACTAATAGAATGATGTTGATTAATGTCCATTCAAAGAATGTTCCACCGACTCAAACTATTCAAGAACGAGCACTTCCAGCAATGTCGGGAGAAAAGGTGAGACATTGTATTTGGTCGTCAGCTTTGAAAGGAGGTAGTGACCTTAAAATTTCAATCGGATTTCACTATTTGATTACACACATATCCGGAATATCTTTAAGATGAGGAGAATACTATGAATAAGAGAATACCCTTATTGATATCGATGATCATTGCGATCAGCATGATCATGACTGCCTGCAGCCCGGCTGCAACCACTGCCACGGCGCCCCTGGCAACAGCAGCTGCAGCAACGGCTGCCCCGGCAACAGCAGCCGCGGCAACGGCTGCTCCGGCAACAGCAGTCGCCACGGTTGCTCCTACCCCAACCATGGTTCCTACCGTTATGTCGGGCGGAGAGGGTTGTGCTGCGAATGCGCCCAAGATTACCTGGTTCGTTGGCCTGGGTGGCGGTACTGATCCCGCCGTGATTCCCCAGGAAAAAGCCTGGGTGGATAAATATAATAAGTCTCAAACCTACGCCTGCTTGATTTTGCAGGTTGTCCACAATCCAGAATCCTACGATGCGCTGCGTGCAATGATTGCAGCCGGCGACCCGCCTGATATCGTCGGCCCGGTAGGAAAATTGGGGCGTGAAAACTTCCGGGGCGGCTGGGCAGATATCACTCCTCTGGCTCAGGCTAACAGCATCGATATATCCACCTACGATCCTGCCCTGTTGAATTTCCTCAAGGATAACGGCGTCCAGATCGGTCTCCCCTTCGCCCTCTTCCCCGGCGTGATTTTTTACAACAAAGCCCTGTTTGATGAGGCAAAACTGCCTTATCCTCCGCACAAGGTTGGCGATCTGTACCAGGGCAAGCCTTGGACATGGGATGCGCTAACGCAGCTCGCCAAGCAGTTAACCGTTGACAAGAACGGCAATGATGCCACCAGTGCTGCATTTGATAACAAGAACATCACCCAATTCGGGATGTGGATGGGCTTTACCGGCGGACGGCGCATGACCGCTCCGTATGGCGGTGCAGTTCCCTACGTGGGCACCGACTACACAACCGCTGTGATTCCGCAACAGTGGAAAGATGAATGGACCTGGTACTACAATGGCATATGGGCGAAGGATGCCTTCATGCCAAATGGCGATTATGCCAATAGCGCTACGTTCGGGAATGGGAATCCATTCTCCTCCGGAAACACAGCCATGACATGGACGCTGACCTGGTACACCTGCTGCTTCGACATGGCCAAGTTAGACTGGGATATGGCAGTCGTCCCGCCGGTCAACGGAACGCTCACCGCCGGAATTGACGGCGATACGTTCTCGATCCCCGCCGGCAGCAAGAACAAGACACTGGCCTTCAAAGTCATGAAGGATATGGTAATGGATGCGGACCTTGGACCGATCTACGGCGGCATTCCAGGGAATCCCGCCCTTCGGCAGGCATTCTTTGACTCGATGAAGGCGAAAAGCGGGAGCAATACGGTCGATTGGAGTGTTGCTCTTGCCATGTTGCCTTACCCAGACATCCCGCATCATGAGGCGTGGATGCCCAACATGTCCAAGTCGGAATCCGCAATTGATGCGTTCTATAATGCGATGAGTACAACATCAGGCTTGGACCTGAATGCGGAGTTTAACAAGCTCCAAGACACATTGACCGGGCTCTTCAAGGCAGCACCAGCACAATAAAAGTGCGTAGAGAGTAATCTCTTGATTGATTCTCCTTGCGCCAGATGACCTCCCCTGGCGCAAGGAGAATGTTTAGAGAGGTACGCATGGTTAAGATTAATCGCACGTACGGGCAGGGTTCCTCGGGTAAGACAAGTAAACGAACCAATCGTTTAACACGACGCCAATCGATATGGGGAGTTGCTTTTTTATCTCCATGGATAATTGGTTTTTTAGCTTTTCAGCTGCTTCCAATCCTCGCAACAATATTCCTATCCTTTACGAATTACAACGGAAATGTGGAATTCAAGCCTGGCAATTTTAAATTTGTCGGGTTTGCAAATTATATGCGGATAACAACCGATCCCAATTTACTGCAAGCGCTCGGCGTTACGCTTAAATTTGCGGTGATTGCGGTACCGTTGGGTTTGCTCGTGCCATTGTTTTTTGCCTTGCTGGTAAATTCCAAGCATTTAATCGGTCGGAATTTATTTCGTACGCTTTTTTATTTACCATCGGTGATTCCCGTGGTTGCGGTTACTATGGTTTTTAACGGGGTACTCAACGCACAATCCGGGTGGATTAATCAATTTCTTTCACTTTTTCACATACCGGGACCGCGTTGGTTTTCCGATCCGAATTGGGCTGTTCCGGCCTTAAATCTCATCGCGTTATGGGGGGTTGGTAATGCGATGATTATCTTTCTGGCCGGGCTGCAGAATGTCCCGACGGAAATTTTGGAGGCGGCGACCATCGATGGTGCCAGTGGAATTCAGAGATTTTGGTATGTCACTATCCCACTCATCTCGCCGGTGATTTTTTATAACCTCACTTTGGGTGTGATCAACGGATTCCAATACTTTATTCCAGCTATGCTCATTGGTGGCATCAATGGCAACCCACAAGGCGCCACCCTGACCTACAACCTGCAGTTTTATCGCGAGGCATTCGTTTTTAGCGAGATGGGCTACGCCTCGGTCATGGCTCTCATCTTATTTGTAATCATAATGATATGTACTACTGTCATGTTTACCTGGGGTCAGCGACGAGTTTATTATGCCGGGGGCGAGAAATAAACAGGCATTCTGCAGAGCGTGGAAATTAAGGAGAAGAGGCGATATGGAAATTTATTCGGACAGGCAGACATCTGGCAACATGCAGTTCTGGAAAAAACTACAGGACCGGGTTCGAAAACTAACCCCCAAGCTCGGTGTGACATTATTGGGATTATTCCTTTTATTGGTCTTTATTATGCCTCTTGGATATATGGTGAATACGGCGTTTAAATTGGATACGCAAACGACAGCACAGAATGCACCGCTTTACCCCGCATCTCCTGTGACGTTTTCCTATCAGGGCAAGGATTTACAGGTATTTAATGTTCCCATTAACGGTCATATAAAACGGCTTGCTTTACTCCATGGATACCGCGAAGACAGTCAATTTATTGATCCAGCGAATCCAAGCGCTGGCGTGATTGAATGGACGGGGCGTTGGCGTGTTCTGACGCCGATATATCGGTTTTCCTTATCCTGGGACAATATAAAGGGCGCGTGGGAACAGGTTAATTTCTTATTGCTGTTCCGAAATACTTTCTTCCTTGCCATCGTTTCCACGGTTGGCACTTTGCTTTCCTGCATTTTGGTGGCGTATGGTTTTTCCCGATTCCCGATTCCAGGAAAGAATATTCTATTTATTATTCTGATTTCCACGATTGTGCTGCCGCCCCAAGCCACCATTATTCCCTTATTCATCCTTTTTACCAAAATCCATTGGACGGGCACATGGCTGCCCTTACTGGTGCCGGCATTCTTCGCGAATGCATATGATGTTTTTCTGTTGCGCCAATATTTAATGGCTGTACCCAGGGAGTTGGATGAGGCAGCCATGATCGATGGAGCTGGCCCGATCCGCATTCTAGTTTCGGTCATTATCCCTCAAGCACTTCCAGCAATCACGGCTGTAACTCTCTTCCACTTTTTCTATGTTTGGAATGATTATTTTACACCCCTGGTATATCTGGTCGGAAAAGATAACCTTTTCCCCATCTCGGTGGGGATTGGCAGCGTTTTCGGCACCTTTACCAGAACTCCGGGACTTTCGTTAGCCACCGCCACGATTGCAGTTGTCCTGCCTGCGATTATATTCTTCCTGGCGCAGCGCCAATTCACGCAAGGTATTGTAATGACGGGTGTAGAAAAATAAATCTTTTTCTCCTCAATGGGGGCCCCCCTTCCTCCCCTGGGTCCGTTCCATTTGGTTGTTCCGGGAACGGGGGGCTTTCCCATTTTCCAAATTGTATTCGGAGCAGTTGTTCTGAAGGGTAGGCTTCCTATATCCAGTGTGGGCGGAGACCAATAAAAAAATTTCATTAATATTACGCTGTCAATAGCCCTTGCCTATGTTTCAGCACGTCCACCAGATGCGGTGGTTACTGAAACTCCCCAGCGCCTAAAGCTGGGGGGTTCCTGGAGGTGCTTGATCGATGGTACCCTGTTCCAGGAGTTTTCCTCGCGCTGCCAACAGTTGAGCAGCAGCCTCCCGGCTCCGGTTTCCCGGGGCTGCCCTCCCGCCGTAGTCTCTGGCGAGCCACTTCCGCACACCCAGGGATGCGGACGTTTCCTCCAGAGGCGAAAGCGTCGGGGAGTGCGGACGGTCGGTTTCAGCGACATTACTCCTACCCTGCTGCCAGGGACGGAGATACATGGGATGCGCCTGTTCGATCAGGCGAGCGACATCGGCATGGGGGTCATGCCGACCCAGCTGGTTCCCGGCCCCCACCAGGTCCCGGTGCCCGCTCCAGCCGCAGTTCGGGCAGCGGAAGGTCCTGCCCGAAGGCCTGGCACGCTGAACACAGCGGGGGCATGCCGAGGAGGTGCCGCGTTCCTCGCAGCTCACCACTGCGAAGAGACCTGCGGCCTTGGATGCGATCATGCGCGACTGCTGCCCCCATTCCCAAAACCCACTGCGCTGCCGCCTTTCATCTCCACGCCTGAAGGCGGGAGCCTTTCAGCGGATTCGGTAATTTCAATATTTCTTCCTTATGTTTGCCTGATATTCAAGCCTTTTCGTCCTCAATGGCGATTGCCAGGTTACTCACTGCGTATATCCTGGCATCATCTGCCCACAAACTGGCATCCCCTTTATATACCTTTGTTTTCCCGGTTTGTTGCACTTTTTGGAAATGGACCTCTAGCTGCATTTGGCGATGGTTCTGCAGCACTTGGCCGCGATAGCTCCATTTCATTTTCTGCCCGGCGACGAGAACTGCGGCCGCGGTGTGATTTGACTGGTGTCGGGCAAAGACTTTCATCGCCTGGAGAATTGCTTCTAGGCCCAGCGAGCCGGGCATTACCGGGTCTTCATGGAAATGGCAGGCGTAAAACCAATCTTGCGGGAGGTTCCGCCGGTTGGCATACACGTATCCTTCCTGATATTCGCCGGCACCTTGAATAATTGACATACCGTCGATCAGGCGTAGTTTCCCTTTCGGCAGGCCTGCTTCCAGGGTCGTTCCTTTGATGGGAACAATCCGGCTTTCATGCCTGGTGCGTTTCAGCCAGGGCAGGACTGTTTTTCCGGCGTCCAGCCCGACCTGGCCCGCCATGGCCTCGGCGGAGAAATAACCGAAGGAGGATTTACCTTCAAAGAAAACTTCCCCGTCGCAAATCAACTCAAAGGAGAAATGCTGGATGATCGTCGAGCCATAAAAAATTGTCTCGAGCAGCTCCGCTCGGGCTTGGACCGTCTTGCCGCGTGCATCCACCAGACGGTGAAGCACGGCCTCGCCGTCCAGGTTGCGGAAGTAATAATCGACCTCGGGAAAGCGGAGCGGTGTCCCCAGGTAGGCGGAGAGAAAGCCGCATGGCTGCAAGGCGACCTCGATACATATGGAATAGGGCAACTGGCCGCCAGGCTCGCCTTCAAAGTACCAGGCACCTGCCGGAACGTCGTATTCCGCTGCAATGGCGGAGGCCTGATCGAACTCCCCCTTTCGCCCGCGAATGGATAGGATACGGCTCATCAACAGGAGTTCGCCGTTTGGGATGCGCGGACTGCGACGGCCCGCATACACGGCATACTCCTGCCCTAGGCATTTCACAATAGAGCCGACGGCGAATTCGTTAAGGTCGTTGAGGGTAAACAGGGCGTACGTAGTCCCAGGCTTGAGTGGATTATAAGATGATACCTGATGTGCAATGTTGTCCGCTATTTGACGCAGTCCCGCCTGGCGTAGTTCCAGGAAGCGGTCGTGGATTTGCCCGGCGTGCTGGACGTGTCCATCCCACCATTGCATGTAATTCTTAAGAATGTCGTCGGGAGTGTGGGTTTGCATGAAGCTAATCCTGATAAAGCGCGCTCAATTGGACCGGGACGTGTTGGGAGACCAACCGCGCCATGAGACGCAGGATGGAAGTATGGTCGTCTACTCCCTTGCGATTGATTGAATAGGCTGCATGCGGTTGGTCTTGCAAGGTGTCATTGACCCAGCGGGCGCAATTACTGCCCGCACCTAATTCAATGAAGATGCGGGCTCCATCGTGATAAACCTGTTGGATCAACCGCGGGAAATCCAGGCAATTGCATAATTCATGCGCGATTTGCTGAGCAATCATTTGCCGGTCGATCGGCATGGGCCGGTAGGTCGCGGCAGAGTAGAGGGTCAAGCCGGGTTGCCCCATCACTGGAATGGAATTCAGTTCCGTCAGCGCATCATATTCGGATTGGATCGGCTCGCAATGCAGCGCGTAAATAAACGGCGCCAGGATTGACTTGCATTTCAGCCGGTCGATGACCATCCGGCATCCGTCAGGCTCGCCGCCGATTACCACCTGATGGGGAGTATTGATATGGGTCAAATACACGCGCGGCACATGAGCGAGAACTTCTTTGACTTTATCCGGGTCGGTCATCAGCAGGTAATTCACCCACAGCGCCTCGTGCGGGTCGATTTCGCTCCGGGTGGGCAGGTTCCAAAATTCGCGCACCGCGTTTTGAGGTCCTGAAAGACGCGTGCGGAAAAGTGGGGACTCTCTGAGGGCTTTGCTGGTCCCATCGGCATCGGTCCAAACCCGGCTGGCAAACATCATGCTGATTTCACCCAGGCTGTATCCAAACGCGCTCGCTGGATGAATCTCGAAAACATTGCGGAGAACGTCGGTGTAAAGGACCGCCAGGCTGCTGCCTGAAATGAGCATCGTAATTGGGTCGGTGGTCAACTGGGTCTCGATGGCTGACAGGTCTGCCGGGGAAAGCGCAGCCGCACTCCTTGGATAGAGCATTCGCTCGTTCAGCAAATTGCCAATATCGCCGCTGAACTCGGAGATGAGATCGTACAGATTTGGGAAAAGGTAAAAGAGGTCACGACCGACGCCGGGGTAGGAATTGAATCCGCCGGGATAGACGAAAGACACCTTGCCGTCTCTGCCGAACGGCCGCAGCGTGAACGAGCTCCCCAGCGGGGTTTGCCAATCGGACTGGTTTTCCAGCGCGGCTGGAATGCCTTTTAAGGCAAACCCGATTTCACGCAGGACGTCGTCCGGAGACTGGCCGAGCAGGCAGGCCACGAACTCAGCCGCAGGTTCTTCCGAAAGATATTGCCGGTATGTGTCCTGTGCGGCCCTGGCCAGACTTGATCCGGCGGCAAGCTTCGATTGCAAAACCGTCAACTCATTGAGCAGCTGCCCGAGCGAATTGGCCGTGAGGGGAAAAAGGCGCAAGGCCTCCCGCCTAGGCGCTGCGACGCGACGAGTCATCGGAGCGGTTGCGTCGTTAAAAATGACATGCGTGAACCCGCCGTGCGTTTCCAGGAGATTCAAACCGGCATGGCGTTTCGCTTGGCTGGCCGGGATAAACCAGGCACGTGACTCAGCCGGAATATAGAATGGTGAACGCTGCCAGCCATTCAACTCGCCCGGTCCGGTCCAGCCGGGAGCGCCGGGGATGATGCGCCGGGAAAGGCACCAAACAATTTTCAGCACCCCAAGCAGACCGGCCGGGTTGGCGCTGAGCGCACAAGTTAGGGGAGGCTGCGAGCTGAAGGCGCCCAGCAAGCCATTCACCTCCTCGGCGGAGCAATCCGTGCCCATCAAGGTGGCGCACCCGATCAGCCCGATCGCCTCGGGCCGGACACCCAAAGGCCGGCGTGCCTCTTGCAAAACGCCGCTGATGATTGAGGCATTTAATGGGCCGTCTGCCTCTGCGGCACCAGTCACCAGGGCGAAGATCGGCCTGGCATTATCCAGCGCAGACTTGTGCTGCGCCACCAGAAGCGCGCATACTGCCTGCGGATCTTCCCGGGCGTCGACCAGCAGGACAAGCTCCTCACCGCCGCTCTCGAGCATGTCTGACGCCATCGCCAGGGCAGGCGAAACACCAGATGCTTCATCGACGCGGAAGCCGGCCCTGCTATTTTTGAGCATCGGGATCAGGGAGGGCGAAAGGCAGATGACGGGCACCCGTCCGTTTGCCAGATTGGCCTCCTCGAACACCTGCCGAATCGATTGAATGGCAGCCGCTTCGAGGGTTAGTACCTCACCGAATTGACCCCTCGGTGGAAGGCTGCGGTACACAAGCCTCCCAAACTCGTCCATGCCTTCCCCGCCCGGAAGAGTGACAGCCATCCCGATAATTGCCAGGTTTGTAATGTTATCGAGCTGCCGGATCATGGCTCACCGGCAGGTTCAGGAGCGGTATCCCCCCTGATTAACCGTTTCAATGCCGGGCTGATCGTTCCTTGAAGACCCGTGAATTTGGCGATTACCACACCCTGAGGGTCGGTAATGATAATATCCGCCACTACAGCCGCCTGGTTATGGGAGCTGATTTTCATTTCCACAAGATTTAATACGCCAAAGGAGGGTTCCCGGAATTGCTCCAAACTAGCCAGGTAAGACGGCAGGCAGGGCGCTTGATCAAAACGCTGCGACCAGATGAGCAGAGACTGTACAATCGCATCGTATACGAATGGATTGCAGGTTTGCACCGGGAACTGTCCCTGCCGGTCAGGTGGAATTGGCTGCAGCAGGCACTCTAGGACCACCCGGTCTTGCTCAAGGCTGAGGACGCTCTGCACGCCTTGGAACGACGGCCCATGGAAAAGTGTACCGTCCTGGTAGAGGATCGCGCCTCGGATCGCTTCTTGCGTACCGGAAGATGCCTGTAGATCCACAGCATGAATGGTTGTCGGTGGCATCTCACGCAGCAAGGTAACGTTCAAGCTGTAATGATACTGGGGGCGACCGTTTTTGTTCTTGCTCCAAATACGGGCTGCAAACTTCAGCTTTTCTCCGGGGACTTTCTCGATCTCCTTCAGTTCAAGAATGTGCTCCTGCGCCAGGTTTTCGTCGAAGACGATCCCCTTCAGGACTTTGAAATCTTCGAGCTGGTAGAAAGTGAATCCGGGAAATAATTGTTCGCAACCATTGACCATCCAGGATGCAGCGCAGGTCGCAGGCAGCACCGGATGCGGCCCGATTTGATGATCTAGCAGGAACGGATTGGCGTCCAGGCTCAGATGGCGGCGGATCTCGAATTTCTGCAAAGTACCCGAAATCTCTCCGGGCGTACGCGAGGGAAGTTGGCCTACCACGATCTGCACAGGTTGGTCATCTACCGCGTATGGGGTGGTGATTTCCTTAACCAGCATTTCAGCCCCGGCGTCTGTGGGTATGACGGCCATATCGCGTGCAGCGAAAGCGCGTTTGAGTTCGGGGGTTACCATCCCAGAATCCCATGGACCCCAGTCAATGGACACGACATGGCAGGTCGGGTTATCCCGCTTGATCTGGTAGGCGGCTTTGTTGAGTACTTCGTTGGCCATGGCATAATCCGCCTGACCGATATTACCGAAAAAACCCACGATCGAGGAGAACAGAACCAGGAAGTCGAGCTGCTTAGGTGGGGCGATCTTCAACAGGTTGCGCAACCCATCCACTTTCGGGGTATAAACGGCCTCGAAATCCTGGATGGTTTTCCTCTCGATTCTCCGGTCTGAGAGGGTACCGGCGCCGTGGATAATGCCGTTGATTTTTCCAAGCCGCTGGATCAAACCGGCGAGTTTCTTTCGCAAGGTCTGCACGGAGGAAGTTATGTCCAGGTTTAAATATTCTGCGATCGCGCTGGTCTGACGTAAGGTCTGGAGCGTGGTTTCAACTTCCTGCTGCGCGCGTATCTGGCGAAAGAGTTTCTCGACAGCCTGTGGGATGGCTTTCTTGCCCTCGCTCATTAGCCGGCTCATCGCCCGGCGCTTGAGCTCGGCATCGTCCGGGCAGTCCAGCGCCCAGCCTGGCAGCGGGTCATCGACGGAGGTCCGCCCGACCAAAATGAATTTACACGGGATATACTGGGCCAGTTTAATAACGCACTGGGCGGTAATGCCCCTGGCCCCGCCGCTTACCAGGATGACCGTATCGGGGGTGATCAAAGTTTTTCCTACCATTAAGCTAATTCTCCGCTTCCGGCTGCTCTACCACCAGGGTAAAACGGCCTTTGCTGCTGTAGCCGACTTCGCTGACCAGCCGGTTCGGATCATACAATTCAGCCATGATGTGTTCGACCGCCGTCTCCAAATCGACATCCGGGGATAAATCGATCGCTCGACAGAAGACGTTGTCCCATTCCAGGTTGAGGGTTTTTACCAGGCCAAACAGGCTGCCGCTGACCGGGCCGAACACTCCGGAGGTGGTCAGGCCAAATTCGCCGTCCATATGCGTCACGGTGACAAATGCGCCGTAATTCGCCTGCGCGGCTTCTGTCAAATTTTTCATCAGGTATTTCGCCACCAAAAAAGTGGTCCGCGCGATTATTTTTTCACTTTCCGAGAAAGCTTCCGCCGATGCTCCCGGCGGGTCCAGATGGATATACATACCCGCCGAACCAAATTCCATTTGAAGACCAGCCAGGGTTTTCTGAATGCCGGTTTCGGTCAAGTCTTCCATGAGGATGCGTCGGATGTTTTTGGGCATGGGCTTCTGGTCGCCGACCAGGTCATCGGTCAGTCCCAGGACCACAACTTTTATCCCCTGTCCGGAGAGGGTCTTGGCCAGGGCCGGAGTCAGATCAGTGCCGCCATCCATCAAAATGCAGGTGCGATCCTTTGGAAAAACCATGTCCAGGTGGTCCGGAAACGGGAGAAATTTCAGCGCCACGACGCTGCGCGGCAACTCATGCGGTTCTTCCAGGGGTGATTGGGCTCGGGCCGTTTGGGTCTGCGGAGGGAGTGGTTCCCTTTCCGGCGCGACCGGACAGAAGAATTCAATGATCTGGTCGAGCGAGTGCATGTCAGCCAACACGGCCGGATCTGCCTTGGGGAGTTCAGGGAAATGGGTTTGCAGTGCGCCCAATATTTCGCCCCGCTTGATGGCGTCAAGCCCCAGATCGGTTTCTATGTCCAGGCTGGGGTCGATGGTTTCAGCGGGGAAGCCGGTCTTTTCGTTCACGATTTCCAGCAGGGTCTGTTTGACAGTTTCCACGTCCACACCTGTCAGGGCGGGAAGCGGAGCCCTTACTGTCACAGCCGATCTTTCCGCCGCTGCCGTTGCCGTAAGCGCGACCTTTGCGGCAGGGATGGCACCGACCATATATTCAACAATCTGCCCAATGGTGCGCAACTGGGTAAGAACAGAAGTATCCGCCTTGGACAGTTCTGGCAAGCGCGTTTGCATGGCGCCAAGGATTTCGACCCGCTTGATCGAGTTGATCCCCAAGTCGGATTCCATATCCATGTTCAGTTCGAGCATTTCGGTGGGATATCCGGTTTTCTCGCTGACAATCTCGAGTAGAGATTGGGTCAGAATTTCAACGCTGATGGCCGAGGCTGTGACCACCGGGAGCTCAGGTGCTGAAACTGCAGCCGGTTCCACCGGGGGATGTCCGTTCCCGCTGAATTGAGCAAAAGCTGATTCGGCCAATGCGGCCGGGACGGGTTGAACCTCGGCCGGTTTGACATCCGGCAAAGCTGGGGGCAAACCCCCTGGCAGATTCTGCAGCTGCATCAGGCTGTTGATCAATTCCGTCTGACTTTGCAGGAACTGCTCGTGCAAGCGCAGCGTCTCCGCCTGGTATTTGTGGAACTGCGCCAAGCTGTGGTCCAGTGTTTGCAGTGCGGCATTGATTTGCTCCAACGTTTGTCGAGTCGAATTCCCTGAGAGCAGGTCAAGTTCCTGCTTTGTGATTTGACCGAATAGGCGGGTATATTCGCGGTCATTCTCCAGGAACTGGCTGTGGGACCTCAACATACCGTCCTGCCACGCCCGAATCCGGTCCGCCATCTGACCGGCTCCAGCCATGGGAAGGGTCCGGGCTACCCCGATCAGCTCGTGGATTAGAGGAGTCTCTGAGGCCGACGCGGCCGTCTTCGGCTCCGGCCGGGCCGCGACCAAATTTAGGGTCTCGTTTTGCGTCACGGCGGTTTCGAAGGCAGTACGCGTCTTTTCCGTCAGGTAAAGTCCTCCGTTCAACATGACGCTGATGGCCGACTTCTTCTTTTCGACATATGGCTTAGGCGGCAGGGCGTACGCATCGTACCCGCGCAGGTCCAAGCCGAGAACGCACAGTTGGGCAACCGCTTCGCGGAACTGGCGGTCGCTGTCCTTTTTGGCGCTTGGATTGAGCGCCACTGCGAAATGGGGCCGTCCCTCCAGGATATTCTTAACCAGGTTGGTCAGGACGTTTCTGGGACCGATCTCGACAAAAATGCTGCCTCCGTGCATGTAGATAGCCTCGATCTCTTCCTTGAAACGCACCGGGTTCACGATGTGTTCAGCCAGACTCTGACGGATCTTTTCAGGGTCGGATGCGTGCGCCCGCCCGCTTGTATTCGAATAGACGGAGATGCCCGGTTTATTAAACTTGATTTTCTTGATCGCTTCGGCAAACGGCTTCTGGGCGTGGCCGACCAGGGCCGTGTGGAAGGCCGCCGACACCGGCAGGGCAACGACCGTATATCCTTTTTCGACCAGTACCTTTTGCACGGCCGCCACCGCCGGTTTGGTCCCGGCCAGCACCACCTGGTTGTTGGAATTCCAATTCGCCAGGGTAATTTCGGGGAAGGCTTTTAATTCATCTTGAAGCGCTGCGACATCCCCTTTGACAGCCAGCATCGTTCCGGCGTCAAAATTGGGGTCGGCGGGCGGGGCCATGGCCTTGCCGCGCGCTTTTGCCAGGGAAAGATATGCATTTTCATCATATACACCCGCAGCCCACAAAGCGGTCAATTCGCCAAAACTGTGACCTGCGGTGAAATCAGCCTTAAAACCGGCTTGCTGTAATAATTTATGCAGCCCGATGCACAGCGCTCCGATTGCGGGTTGGGCATGCTCGGTGCGCGTCAGGCTGATGGCTTGCAGCTCCTTCTGGGCACTGTCAAGGGCCGGGATGGGATAAACCACCTCCGAAAGCGGGCGCATTCCGTCGGCTTCAAAGGAAGCGTCCATGCTGGCGAAAGCCTGCCGCACCGGCGGGTAGCTTATGGTCAGTTCACGGCCCATGTCCACGTACTGTGACCCCTGACCAGGGAACAGTGCGACCACTTTACCTAGCGGGTCGAGTCCGCTCTTGCGGAAATACACTCCAGCAGGATGCTCGGCGCTCTCCTTACCCATATTTGCCTTTAAGAGACCCACAGCCGCCGCAAGCTGGCTCGCCGCCTCGTTCTCATTGGCTGCCACGAAACCCACCCGCGCATCTTTGTCCGGGATTGTTTTGGATGTCCAGTCTGATGCCAGGTTTACGAACTCCTGCTTTGCTTGGGGTCCTCGCAGTTTTTCAGACCATCCCTGGCAGCCTGCCAGCAGTTCCTCCGGGGTCGGCGCGGAGAGTAGGACAACTTTCGAAGTGGAATTCAGCCGATAAGGTCCACTTTGCTCACTCTCGTTTTCTTCCATGACCACGTGGAAATTAGTGCCGCCAAAGCCAAAGGAGCTGACCCCCGCACGGCGGGCGTGCTTGGCCGGTTTTATCCATGGGCGGATCTCTGTATTCAGATAAAAAGGTGATTTCTCGATTTCGAGTACGGGATTGGGAGTATTGACGTGGATGGTGGCCGGTAACACTTTGTGATACAAAGCCAGGGAAACCTTGATCAGGCTGGCAATCCCCGCTGCCGCCTTGGTATGCCCAATTTGGGACTTTACGCTGCCCAAAGCAATTGTTTGTTTATCCGGGTTGTTTTCGGAAAAAACTTCATTCAGCCCCTGAAATTCTGCGGGATCGCCTGCCATGGTACCGGTCCCATGTGCCTCGATCAAACCGACGGTCGTCGGGCTACAACCCGCTTCGGCATACGCACGGCGCAAAGCCAGGGCCTGTCCAGCCGGACGTGGAGCATAGATAGATTTGAATCGCCCATCGCTGGAAGTACCAATCCCCTTGATGATCGCGTAAATCCGGTCCTGGTCGCGGCGGGCATCGGCCAAACGTTTCAACATCACCATGCCAATGCCTTCACCTACCATCATGCCATCCGAATCCTTGTCAAAAGGACTGGGGTTTTGACTTTTTGAAAAAGCCGGGGTCTTGCTGAAACAAAGATACGCGCCAATAGAGTTGTCCAGGTCAACGCCACCGGTGAGCATCATATCGGCACGGCCTTCAATAAGTTCACTGGCAGCCATGTGAATGGCAGCCAGTGAACTGGCGCAGGCCGCGTCCACAACGCAGTTGGTTCCGCCTAGGTCAAGCCGGTTGGCAATCCGGCCAGAAACGACATTCCCGATTGTGCCGGGAAATGTATTTTCTTCCCAGCCTGGATACGCTAATTTAATTTTCCCGATAATCTTCTGGGTATCTTCTGCAGAGATTCCGTAACTGCGTAGGACCCTCTCCCAGACCGGATATTGAAGACGTGCCATCAACGGAACTACCAGTTTGCTGCCAATGCCCACAAAACCGAGGATCACGCCTACATTTTCCCTGGCGAACTCCCGTCCTTCGCCGTAACCGGCATCTTCAAGGCATTCCTTGGCGACCACCAGCGACAATAACTGGGTCACATCGGTCGCTTCCAGGATATTCGGCGGCAGGCCAAATTCGGCTGGATCGAATTGGATATCGGGAACGAAGGCGCCGCGCTTACAGTACGTTTTGTCGGGAGCCGCCGGGTCTGGGTCGTAATAATCATCGATCTTCCACCGCGAAGCCGGGACATCCACAATGGAATCTACCTTGTTGAGTATATTGTCCCAGTACTCCCGGACGGTATGCGCCTGTGGGAAGATAGACGATATGCCGATGACAGCAAGTGGTGTGGTCTCTAATTTTCGTCCCAGAGCCGCGGTAGTGCTATTTGAATTAGCTTTCATAAGAAAGGTCTCCAACGCAGATCAGAAATTGCGCGTTATTGATAAAGGTTGACTGGACAGGTTGTTTATTGTCATTTTCGGGGATTGTTTGTCTTTATAACGCTTTTGGTCCGAATTAGTTGCGGACCAGTAAGCTTGTTTCCACGAAGCCGGAAATAAAAATTAAGACTGGGGTTCATTACCCCTGGGTCGTTTGTTCGAGGCTGGTCCCCGCAACTATTTTGAAACGGTTGATAAGTGGAACTGGATAGAATATTTGCAACTCCAGGGTGATTCAGTTATAAAAGTACTATTCAGATAAGCAAAAGTTAATATACAATAGGCGCTATGTCATGGAAATTAGTAAATCTGCCACGTGAACAAACAGAAGAGCGATGCCTGGAGGTGGGTAGTGCTGAAAGACGGCAGGATATCTTAGGCCAAGATCGCACGATAATTCGGCCTCACCCGAAGAACCGTGGTGCCGTGGGGAAAAGCGATCAAACCTGGAAGTTTCGGATCGTTGCGGTAATGGAAAAGCTCGGGTCGGCTGTCGAAAAAGTGTGCGTAACAGAAGTGCAAGTTGAAACGCCTGCTGGATCGGAGTGCCTTGGCTGTTGGATCCCCGACTTTTCTCCAGAACTTAGCAGAGCTATTATGGGTAGACAACCTTTGCATTCACCAGATCTATGACAACCTCTTCAACCGCCCCCATCCTGTGTCCTATCCTTATTGGCCGCACGCTGCAACTTGAGGCACTTCAGCGTGTCATCGATCAGGTGCAGGGCGGCACAGGACAAACAGTACTGATCGCCGGTGAAGCCGGCATGGGCAAGTCGCGTCTTGTCGCCGAGGCGAAAACCCGGGTCGCGCCATACAGATTTAGCCTGCTGCAGGGCAACTGCTTCGAGTCTGACCTGAACCTGCCCTACGCGCCCCTGCTCGACCTTCTGCGTGCTTTCTGTGCGGACCATTCCGACGCGGAAATAACCTCCGCATTTGGAAGCGGTGCGGCCGAGATAATGAAACTCATACCCGAACTGAAACCGCGGCTGCCCGGACTAACGCCAACCCCGCTCCTCGAACCGGAGGCCGAAAAACGTCGCCTTTTTAACGCGCTGGTCCAATTTTTTATCAACCAGGGCCCTTTGGTGATCGTAGTCGAAGACTTGCACTGGGGGGACGATACAAGCCTTGAATTCCTGCTCCGCCTCGTACGCCGCATCGTTTCGCTCCCCATCCTCTTGCTGCTTACTTTTCGGAGTGACGAAGCACATCCTGCCCTGAAGCATTTCCTGGTGGAACTTGATCGGGAGCGTCTTGGCCTGGAATTAACGCTTCAACGCCTGACGATGGCCGAAGTGGACGTAATGCTGCGTGCAATATTCGAATTGGATCACCCGGTCAGTGCGGCCTTCCAGAAAAACCTGTACAACCTTACCGAAGGCAACCCTTTTTTCATCGAAGAGACGCTTAAAGCGCTGGCTGCCTCCGGTAGTATTTTCTTCGAACACGGCCGATGGGAACACAAACCTGTCAACGAGCTGCAAATCCCGCGTAGCGTGCAGGATACGGTGCATCGCCGTTCTGAACGCTTGTCCGAGAAAGCGCGCAGGCTGCTTGAACTCGCCGCAGTTGCCGGGCGGCGCTTCGACTTTAGCTTGCTGCAGGAATTAACCAAAATGGACGAACAGGAATTGCTGTCACTGATCAAGGAAATGGTCGCAGCGCAGCTGGTTGTCGAGGAGAACGCAGATCAGTTTGCTTTTCGCCACGCGCTGACGCGCGAAGCTATCTATCTGAGCCTGTTCATCCGTGAGCGCAAAAAATATCACGGACAGGTTGCCGAGACGCTGGAACGGCTTTATGCCAGTTCGCTTCCCTCGCACGTGGCTAACCTGGCATATCACGCATTCGAAGCGGGCAGCTGGGCGAAGGCACTCAAATATTCCCGGCTGGCTGGGGAAGGAGCCCAGGCGTTATATGCGCCACAGTCCGCGCTCGAGCAATTTACACGCGCCCTGGAGGCGGCCCAGCACCTGGCGGTACCATCCCCGGCACTTTACCGGGCCCGCGGACAGGCTTACGAAACCATTGGTGATTTCGAAAAGGCACGTGCGGACTTCGAACAGGCCTTGAGTTCCGCACGCGAGGTGCAGGACAACAAATCTGAATGGCAGGCGCTGATCGACCTGGGCTTCCTGTGGGCCGGACGTGACTATAATCGTACCGGTGATTTTTTTCAGAAAGCGCTTCATTTTGCTCGCGAGATGGACGACCCTGCGCGCCTGGCGCACAGCCTAAATCGCGTCGGGAACTGGCATGCCAATGTCGGGGACCTGGATCAAGCGCTGCACTTTCACAGGCAAGCACTGGAAGTGTTTGAAGAGTTGAATGATATGCATGGATTGGCAGAAACATTGGATTATCTCGGGATGGCAAGCCAGATCAACGGCAACCTTATACAAGGGACGGCGTATTACCAGCGTGCCGTGGAGCTTTTTCACGAACTGGACGACCGGCGCGGCCTGGTTTCCAGCCTGGCAACCTTGGCCTTGTGTGGTCCAACTTATTTGCACGACCCTTCGGTGTCACCTTATGGCTTGGCCGAGGCGACCGAAAAGGGCGAGCAGGCGCTAAAAATCGCCCGCGAGATCGGCTGGCGTTCCGGTGAAATCTACTCCATGTGTTGCCTGGGCATTAGCCTGGGTCCCCAGGGAGAGTATCAACGTGCACTGGAAATGCTCCAGAGTGCCCTTGAAATCAGCCAGGAAATAGAGCATGATCAATGGCTGATTGGTGCATACTGTGACCTGGGCGCGCTATACCTGGAGATGCTGGAACTTACTTTATCACGCCAATATCTAGAGAGGGCTTTCGAGCTGGCTCAGGAGATGGGCTCTTCAGTATGGATTGGCAGCGTGAGCGGCTGCCTCGCTTCGGTGTGTATTATCCAAAACGACCTGACGCGCGCAGAGACCGTGCTTGACGGGTTTATCAGGGCTAATACAGCCGCCCGGACCCAGATGGAGCGTCTGTGCTGGAGTGCGCGCGCTGAATTGGCCCTGTCAAGGGGCGAGCCGGAAATGGCGCTTGCGATCATTGACCACCTGATCGCATCCGATCCAAATGTCACACCCAGCAGCGTGATCCCACGCTTATGGCTATTGCGCGGCGAAGCGCTCATGACGCTCAAGAGCCTGGGTGACGCGGAAACTGTGTTGGAGGCCGCACAAATTGCCGCCAGCGGGCAGAAGGCGCGGGGATGGTTATGGCGCATTCACCTCGCGCTAGGGAAGGTTTACCAGATGCAGTCAAAACGCGCAGAAGCTGAAGCCCAGTACAAAACTGCACGCGCCATCCTTAACGAGCTGGCGGTTGGCATCCAGGACCAGGTGTTGCGGGACCATTTCCTTGAGCAGGCGCTGACCCTGCTGCCAGCCAAACAGCCGGTTTCTGCGCGCAAAGCGGAAAAGGACGTGTTCGATGGGCTGACCGCACGCGAACGCGAGGTGGCCGCCTTGATCGCCCGGGGTGAGTCCAACCGCGGGATCGCCGAGACGCTGGTCGTAAGCGAGCGGACGGTAGAGTCACATGTCACGAATATCCTGACCAAGCTGGGCTTTTCCTCAAGGGCGCGCATCGCTGCCTGGGCGGTAGATAAGGGCTTGGGGAATCCTTCCAAATAATTGACGAGGTTGTGATGAGCGGTCTGATGATTTCATCAGACCGCTCTTTTGATTAATGCACAAAAACATCCGTACTGCCGTTTGGCCAATCTCCGTGCTTTCCACGATGGCATATTGAGACGAAATAGGTATATTGAGACAGTATTCGATAAACAAGCAGTTCAATATTATTCAAAAAGGAGCTGAAAGATGGACAAGGCAGAATTAAAAGGTTTTGGAAAACCGGATGAAGTTCGGGAATTCCCAAAGGGCCGCCTGGAGCTCATTAAAGTTGGCGGCGCCACGGTAGGCCGGGGCATCTTTGAACCCGGTTGGAAATGGGCGACCTCGGTCCAGCCCTTCGCCAAGACGAAAAGCTGCGAAGCCCCGCATTTCCAGTACCATGTGTCTGGGGTCTTGAAGGTTCGCATGGATGATGGCAGCGAGTTCGAGTGTAGGCCTGGCGATGTCTCGCTGCTGCCTTCAGGACACGATGCCTGGACCGTGGGGAATGAGCCAGCGATTGTCATCGATTTCCAGGGCATGGTTGATTACGCCAAATCGCAGTAATCGAAAACAGCCGATCATGCTGCTTATGCGCTGATGGGACTGGAGCATTGCAGTAGTTCCGTCAGCACACCAGATCCGAGGTCACATGCCACCGCTAAAATATCATTTCGGGCAAATTGCCATTCAAGCTGAAGCCAGCACCACTCTGATCGCCGAACAACTTTCACGCTGGGTGGGTCCGGTGGCGGAGTTCGCTCGCGGCGCAGACTTGATCCTGCTCGCAGCTGCCAATGCTGACAGCATCCTCAGTTTCAGCGCCCTCTCCGGCGCGCCACCCCTCGTCGAAGTTCTCGATGGTCCGGATGGGCTGCGCCTGCGTTTACCAGGCAGCCTGACGCCAACCTATTACGGAGGCCTGGTGATCAGCCTGGCGAACGCACGCCGTGCACGGATAAACGGAGAAGTGAGAAGGCGTAGTGACAAGAACGAGTTGAACCCTGTGGAAACTTTTACACTTTGCAAGAAATACATCGCTCCCAGCCTTGCGCTCGAGGAACAGCCGCATCTGGGTCCTGTCTCACGGGAACCGATTGATCTTGCCAACCCCTGGCTGATGGGTCTGTTGGCCAGGGCCGAGACGGCGTTCTTCGCCAGCCTCAGCCCAGAGGGTAAACCCGACGTGGCCCACCGCGGCGGGCCTCCCGGATTTATCCAGCTCGACCCGTCAGCGCAGATGCTTACCTGGCAGGAATACGTCGGAGACGGCGTCTTTAAGAGTGCCGGTAACATACGCGCAACCAACATCATGACTCTTATGGTACCCGACTTTGAAACGGGTGACAGCGTCGAGTTGATCGGGCATGGTGATTATAAAAATCTGCGCACTGACCACAAACAGCGTCTCGATCCGCTGGTGCAGCACCGCGAGGATTTCCCTGTCCAGGGAGTCATCTCTTGCAAAATCGATCAAGCTGTGCAGTTGCATGGACTGCTTCACCCGCGAAAACGGCTCGAACATGCGCTCAAGATCACTTCCCGCTCGACGACTTCTCAACAGGCACCTGATGAATAAATTCTTGGAGGACAAAATATTATATGGAACGCTATCTGGTCGAATCCACTCACACTGCCGAGGACTGTCATCATGTAGTTGAACAGTTCATCATTCATGGGCATATCATCAATTTCGATTGGGGCTGCCTGGCCGGGGTGCACACCGGATGGGCAATTGTCGAGGCAGGAAATGAATCCGATGCAAAGCTGACCGTACCCTCGCGGTTGCGCGCAAAAGCCCGCGCCGTTCGTCTTTGCAAATTCACACCCGAAGAAATCGAAACGAAGCACAAATAACACGCTTAGCTGTAGATTTGTCGCCTCTCATTCGGCCGGACTGTCCACATCGTTCCCGGACGAGAGGCGATACTTCATGGCCCTCAAACCCCACGGGGATTCAATATCAGGATTTTTTCTTTGAGAGGAGGGTATCCAGTGCTTTAGGATGATCTTTTCATGGAGACCAATCGTATGCGCCAAAGCTCCCGGGTAGTTTGTAATGGTTGAAAGCAGGCAGTCATACCATGGACAGATGCCCCACTGGTGGACTCGAGGCGTGATACAATGAGGACATCAATTTGAATAATTTTGACCAAGGATATCATATACCCTGGGATATCCCAGGGGGTTTTTAGGATGAGGGTTTCTATAATGTCTGATACCATTGTTCGCACGATTGTTGTTATGCATGGCGACCAAACCGGCGAAGAATTACTGCAGGAAGCGTTGCGCTTGCTCTTGCCGGAAGTGATCAGCTTGCATCTGGATTTCCAGCACTTCGATCTCAGCCTGTCAAATCGGCGCGCCACTCAAAATGGAATAATAAAAGAAGCAGCCGCTGCGATGTGCCGGACAGGCCTTGGTTTGAAGGCGGCCACGATTACTCCACCCAGCTCGGACGATGTTGGTAGCCCGAATGCGATCTTGCGAGAAGAAATCGATGGGAAAGTGATCCTGCGCACCGGCCGCCGTATCCCGCGCATGCGTCCGGTAGGAGGGGTGCACGCCCCAATTGCAATTGTGCGTATGGCTGTGGATGATGCATACGGCGCCAGGGAGTGGCGTGAAACGAGTTCGGACGGGGATGAACTGGCATATCGCACCTCCAAAATCAGCCGGAACACCTGTCGCTGTGTGGCCGAGTTTGCCTTCCAGCTCGCCAAACGAACCGGGGCGCGTGTCTTCGGCGGCCCGAAGTATACCGTCAGCCCAACATACGAAGGCATGTTCAAGGAGGAGCTGGATTCTGCAGCGGTCCGGCATCCCGACGTGGCTTATGAACCGCTCTTGATTGATGCCACCCTGGCTCTTTTGATGAAAACTGGGGGAGAAGCTCTGGTTATCCCTACACTCAATCGGGATGGTGATTTGTTGTCTGACATGGTTTTACAAATGTTCGGAAGCATTGCCGGCTCGGAAAGCCTGGTTTTGGGTTTCAAAGATACATCCCAAATCAAGGTGGTGATGGCAGAAGCTCCTCACGGAACCGCGCCTGCCTTGGAGGGCAAGAACATCGCCAATCCGATGGCGATGATCCTTGCCGGCGCAGCACTGCTTAATTATATCCGGACGCCGCAGGCAGA
>CAVWCJ010000001.1:0-24286 GCA_963753465.1 uncultured Chloroflexia bacterium | reverse complement strand
TAAAACAAGACACGAAACAAAAAGCCCCTTCTGTGAGAAAATAGAACAGGAGGAGCTTTTCTTATGTCAGGGAACAAAGGAATGCAACACTATCCACTTGAAGTAAAGTTGGAAGCAGTGCGGATGTTTTATGAGGAAGGCAAAACACAGCCCGAGATTGCAGAAATATTGGGGATACGCAATGCGCAGCGAGTGAAGGATCTGGGTGCGGCAATATCGCCAGGAAGGGGAAGTGGCGTTTAAGAAGAAACGTCGGAAAGGTTTGGTTGGCAGGCCGCCTAAAAAGGAGAACAAGGAGGCTTACATCGCCCGCCTGGAAATGGAGAATGAGCTGCTAAAAAAATTCCATACCGAGTTGCGCAAGGGTATGCTCGCGAAGCGCAATATCGGGTCATCGAACGATACCGAAAAAAGTACGCAGTAAAGAGGATGTGTTCTTTTTTCGGGGTTTCGCGAGCTGCTTATTATGCCTGGGCGAAGCGGATCGAGAGACCTGATCCGGATGTCGAAAGAATGGCCACGATCCAGGAAGCGTATGATGGGTCGCATCAAATTTATGGCTACCGGCGGATCACGATCTGGCTGCAAGTGCACAAAGGGGTTTGTATCAACCATAAGGCCGTTTTACGGCTGATGAACAAGATGGGCATCCATTCGGTGGCCCGGAAACGGAAAATCTTCAAGAAGTTGGATGAAATTGAGGCGACCCATTATTATCCAAACCTCCTGGCTCGGGATTTCACGGCCACTCAACCCAACCAGAAGTGGGTCACGGATGTAACCTATATCCATACGCAGCAGGGTTGGGCTTATCTCTCTACCATCAAGGACTTGTTTGATGGCTTTATCGTGGCTCATCAATTAGGGCGTGATAACTCAATCGGTTTGGTAACCCAAACGATCAAGCAGGCCAAATGGAAAGAAGGGATTACTCAAGGACTGATCCTTCATAGTGATCAGGGCGGTCCATACTCTTCCGACCCCTACCATCTCCTCACCACTGCTTATGGGATCATCCCCTCTATGTCCAGGCGGGGAAATTGTTGGGACAATGCCCCTATGGAAAACTTCTTTGGCCATCTCAAGGAAGAAGCCATCCGCCGCTATAAAAACCCAACTTTCCAGGAAGCCAAACAGATCATTGATGAATATATTTACTTTTTCAACTATGAAAGGATACAATTGAAAACGAAACAGACACCCTACCAGGTAAGGTGTCTGTCTACTTGAGCCACAGGGGGGCTTTCTTATTTTGTGTCTCGTTTATAGGGTGCAGTTCAGATGGCGGTTTCCTGTGCCCCCGAACGGATTCGAACCCCACTATTGAGATTAATCCCACTCGACCCTTCACGCCTCAAGAAACAGCGGGCAAGAAGCTGTTTCTCAGCAACCGGCGTTAGGCGCTTTTTGAATACGCGGAATAATGTTCGGAAATCGTTTTGATCCAAAACTCATTAAACTTGTTTCCGTCAATTTTGGTTACTACCTTTGTCGGTTTTCCATGTAGCGTCAATTTTCTCGTGAAGCCAGCTATCCTCTTAATTCCAACTTTATAGGAATTTCACTGATCTCTACTCCTTCATTCCAACCAAGTGCAATTGCACAGGCTAATGGATCATGTAGAAAATTGATTATATCTTTTGGTAACCCTTCACAGGTTTCCCCATATTTTCTTTCCATTCTCCTCGATCGATGCGAATGCCTCAGCCTGTCTCGCAATTAATTGTCCTAATCCTCCAGACCTTCGCAAATCATCCAAATAGGCTCTTCGCAAAGCGGTTTCTACTGTTACCGTAAGTGGGATGAGCGTTGGACTTGGAGTTTTCAAGAACATGCTTTGCTGATTTAACATCCACCTGGATATTCCAATCCATGTTATTTCCCCACTGTGGAAAACCAGCTCGGATGGGATAAATGTACCCACCCATAAGGAATAAATTTGCTTGTTTCAGAATTCCAGGATATTTGAGGTCAAGCAGGTATAAATTCGTAAATGGACCAATCCCAATAATCGTCGCACCTTGTTCAATGCTTTGCTTCAATAGGCTAATTGCATCTTCTGTGGTATTGGGTGATGGAGGAATTGGTTCTGGCCAGTACCTTTCCTCAGAAGGATAACCAAATTCGGCATATCGGTAAAACCCTTGAGATACGTCTGCTCCTGCTACCACTGGAATTTCTCTTTTCCTTCAAGCCCTAAGACATACTGGACATACCCTGCTCTTTTACCCTTTGCTTCGGCAACTGTCGTAATACCAGTTAGATGAATATCTCCTGACCATCGAAGCAACATAGCGAGTGCACAGAGATCATCAATATCGCCACCTAAATCTGTATCAAGATGTACCTTCAAACCGTTCGCCTTTCTTGGGAAATTCACCAATCAGATGTGGATGTTTGAACTCAACGCCTAACGGGGCGGCAGTGGCAGGTCCGTGAGACTAAAAAAACTATTCCCTTGACCAAGTAGGAAATTACAGCTCTGATTAGGTTATATTGTCTATAGGAATCATATACTCAAAATGAATTAGACGCTTTGAGTCATCCACACTACAACTTAAGCTCTTTTAATTACCCACAAGAAGCATTACCTGTTTCGTAAAATGCCTATAAAAATCAATATTGCTTAAATCGGTCAAATCGCACAGTTAAATCGGTCGGATTGCGCACAGCGGGGAAGAGGAACGCGCTGGCAAGGTCATTATACATTAGGTGTTCGAATTGGTCCGATTTGCTCTGAGCTTGCGCTGAGATTCTCCTTTGAGTTCCAGTCGCTGGGCGTTGTGGACAATGCGATCCAGGATGGCATCAGCGAGAGTGGGATCGGGAATGCGCAGATGCCAGTCGGCCACTGGGACCTGGCTGGCGAGGAGGGTGGAGGAATGCCCGAAGCGATCGTCGAGGACTTCGAGCAGATCCTGGGCGCAGGGGTGGTGATGGCGTCGCGCATCCAGTCGTCGAGAATGAGCAGGCTGGTCTTGCGAGAGAGCGCAGGAGGTTGGTGAACGAGCCGTCCTGGTGGGAGAGGGTCAGGGAATGCAGCAGGCGGGACGTGCGCAGGTAACGCACAGTGAAACCCGGCGCGGGCGGCAGCTGTGCCAAAGGCGCAGGCCACGAAAGTTTTTCCCGAGCCGGTGGGTCCAAGGACGATCAGGTTGTGGTGGCTGGTGATCCAGCTGCACTGAGCCAGCTCAAGCACTTTGCGGCGCTCGAGCCCGCGGCCGGGAGAAAGTCGAGGTCTTCGAAGGCGGCTTGCATGGGAAAGCCTGCAGCATGGATGCAGCGGCGAATGCGGTTCTCGCGGCGCTGGGTGCACTCATGGTCCACGAGCAAGGCCAGTCGTTCTTCGAAAGGAAGCTCGGTATATTTGGGATTCTCTTCCTGCTCGCGCAGGGCCTGGCGGAAAGCGGGCAGACGCAATTCGAGAAGTTGGTCATAAAGTGTCGGCGGGGTCATAAGGGATCTCCTTAGTGGTAGTAGGTTTTGCCACGCACATTCTCATGGGCAGGCAGAGGGCGTATCCGGGGTGGAAGCGGCTGCCAGGGCATCCAGTTCGGCCTTGAGATCGCGATAGGAGAACAGGCTGGCGCTGAGGCTGCGCTGGCAGGCTTGCTCCAGGCGGGCTTGGGGATGCTTGCGCGCCAGGCTGAGCACACCCAGGCAGGAGCGGAAGGCCTGCTGCGGGTAGGGACGCGAGCGCAGAAGAGCGGCCACGAACTGAGCGGTGTAGGGGCCCACCATCCCGGCTTGGCGCTGCAGCCAGTCTGCATCCGTGGTCAGCACAAAGCGATGATGGGCAGGCATGTGCTCCGGGTTGGTGGAATAGCGGCCCAGGGAGGCGCTGCGCGGGTGGATGGCCACCTGCTGGCCGTGGTGGAAGACCGCCACCAGGTGTTCCGTGGCCCGGATATTCACTTCCTGGCGAACCAGGGCGTTCGGAACGCTGTAATAATGCCCTTCGAAGGCGACGTGGTAATCCAGGTTCACCCGGGCGCTCTTCCAGAGGGCGAATTCATGGGGATGTTCGGGCAGCGGCTGCAGGGCGGGACGGTCCAGCTCTTCGAAAAGCTGGCGGCGGGATTTGCCCAGGTGTTCCATCTCGCGTCCGTTCAGCGCCTCCAGCAGGGGGGCCATGGCCTGGTTGGCCTCCCCAGGGCTGAAGAAAGTCTGGTCGCGCAGCGGCGCAAGAACCCAGCGCTCCACGTTCTGCACCCCGTTCTCCCCATGCGCCTTATCGCGAGGTCGGCGGACCCGGGCGGGCAACACCGCCATGTGGTAGTGCTCGGCCAGTTCCTGGTAGCTGGGGTTGATCTCGGGCTCATAGTAATTCGGACTCTTCACTCCGCTCTTGAGATTGTCCGGTCGCACGATCTTCGGAGCACCCCCGAAGAATGCCATAGCCCGCACATGTCCGCCAATCCAGTAACACCAGCTCCTGGCTCGGCTGCACTTCGGCATAGGTATAGTTCGAGGCAGGCAGCACAGCCACGAAGACCGCCGCTTTGCTCACTTCCCCCGTCTCCGGGTTGGTGATCGGCACGCTCATCCCGGCATAGTCCACTTCCATCTCTTCCCCGCCTTTGTGCACCAGTCGCATGCGCGTCGCGTGCGCCTGGCTCCAGCGCCGATAGTATTCGCAGTACTGGGTCAAGCCATACCCATCCGGATGCTGTTCCTGATACTCGATCCACAACAGCTTCAGCGTTACCCCTCGCCGCGATAATTCCCGGCGCACATCCTCCCAGTCCGGCAGCGGCCGGGCGGACGGAGAGGCCTCCTCCTCGTTTTCAGGAAACAGACGCCGGTACAGCTCGTCTTCGCTCAGCCCTTCGGGCAAGGGCCAGCCCAACCCTGCCTTCCCGGCCCGCTCCAGGTACTCCCCGACCGTGCTGTTCGAAACCTTGCAGGCCCGGGCGATCGCCCGGTTCGATAATCCCAGCTCATTTTTCAATCTCAATATTTCCCGGATCTTGCGCACTGTGAGTCGCTCCTTGGGCATGCTTTACCTCCTCAATGTTGAGCTGAGGCAAGCATGCCATAAGTTCGATTTTCCAGTGCGTTCCTTCTCCCCCAAAAGTGTGCGATTTGCTCCGATTTAACTGTGCGGAATGGTCCGATTTTAAGTGTGCGATTTACTCCGATTTAAGTGTTCGATTTGCTCCGTTTTATGCACAATATCGATGCTGCAAAACCTAAAAAAGCCATGATAACCCCATACACGACTGCGGGTGCGCCTTCAAAACTTGCAATAAAAAAATTTACTTCTCTTCGGATAATTATTGTTAGCCCTGCCAACCCGCCGAAGAAGAAACCAATTGGCAATAAAGTGTCAAGAAGAGGGTTGTCCTTAGGTGTTTGAAATACCACCCACAAGAATATAGAGAGGATCGCTATAGACACCAAGATATTGACCAACATCATGGTGCTTGTTCTTCGAACGCGTTGGTAAATTCTATATAGGAAAGATTTGTCGGCCATAAGAATTTCCTGTACTTCAGTCGAATGACCTATTCCCGGCCAGGCTAGCCTGTACATAATACATCACCGAGAATGATTCTCCCTGCTGCTTATTAAATAAGGAAAATGGGAACGATTAAAGAAACGCGGCAATATTGTACTAGCGGAATCGAGCAGTTAGTGTGGGATATAAAATTATTCTAGAAATTTTATTCTCCCGTTTTACTTCTTAATCGATACGTTACAAGTGTAAAATTAAGAGCGGAAGAATCACATGCAATATCAAATCTTCGGAAAAATGCCCGACCATTGCACTTTCCAGGCCGCAGGAACGATATAGCCAACCAAACACCATCCCGCATGCGGCGTTCACACACACGAGGAACAAGTTGGCATATGGTATGGCTGACAACCCCAAATTTGATGCAAGCGGCAAGTGCGACAAACCGAATACGATCGCACTCAAAAGGTTGGCAATCCAGAAGACAGCTTTAGTTGAGCGACCCTCGGGTGAATGGCTGACCTTCGTGATCACCCAGGCAATCGAGGATAAAAGAAATAAACGGAATAAAATCTCTTCCATAATTCCTGCAGATATGGCATCTAATAGCCCTTGCCATGGAGCAGGATTTTGACCTTGGAAGATAGTAGTTCCCCTAGAGACGGCAAATATATTTAATAGCAAGATCGTAACTATGCCAACTGACACTCCAACAAGGATACCAGGTATTAGGAGCTTTCTGGGTTTCTGTGCAGCTGGTGCATGAGTGAAAAAGGATTCAAAGATAGGCGTACCCATTCCTGTTCGGCTGGCTGTCAGCATACCCGGAGCAATCACGAGCCAAAGTAGAAAAGCAACCGACAACGCTGAGATGACAAAAAGGATTATCGACTCGAGATTGGAAATGCTCGTGGAGCTCGGGATTTCCGTGCTTTGTGCCATTTCGTAAGGAATGGAGAAGAAAGCAGCGATGAAGACTAACGCACACAAAAAAAGAAAAACAGACCAGTTGAATTTCTTCGGTCTGAAAGAAGGAACAACAGAGTCAAACATATTCTTCTTTTGTCCTAATTGACTTACAGAGAAATAGTGAGTAATCAACCTGACAGCTAACAGCCCCCGATGAGTTGCAGGATTTTTAAATAAGTTGCATTCAGTATATATCGAATTCCCTCTCAAGGCACGAGAAAAGATTATGTCGTATCCATTACAAAAATGGATAACTCATAACTATATAGGAGGAGACGCTTTGAGTCATCCGCACTACCATAATGAATTTACCATCTCACTTATATATACCCCCAAGGCCTTTCTAACGGTGTGGCTCACCACCGTGATTGAAAAACTCCAAACTCTCAATAACATAAAACTTTACAAATCGCGTCAAGATACTCACTCCGACGGTGGTCAGGTGGAGCTGAGGATAATCGGTGGGATGGCTATTTGGAATAAGGATTTTTGAAAGTCGAAGCCCTTCTTTCTTGGGCGCTGTGGCCTTGGATCGACCAGCAAGAAATATCAGTAAAATTGGCTACTGAGCTCCATAGACCTCGAACTCATACAGGGAGTAGCCATAAGAAGCGCCGTTAATTTCCGCTTGGGAGGTGCCGTACATGCGCATGTAGCGCCCGCTGCCGGAGACGCTCAGATCTTCAATCCCCCCAATGCCGGTGGTTGTTGAATAAAGGGTCTCCCAGTTTGAGCCATCGCTCGATATCTGGATTTTGTATGCCACGCCGTAAGCTGTCTCCCAATTCAGCACGACCTTGATTGATGTGATAGACGGCCCCCAGGTCCACTTGGATCCACTGCGGATCCGAGTATGCGCTCGACCAGCGGGTGGACGGATAGCCATCGACTGCGTTTTTCGCTGGATAATCAGGCCCCTGGATGGAGGAGGCCGTCACCGGTTTGCTGTACGCCAGGTTGCCAGGTTTACCTGTGGGGGTAGGTAATGGCGTGGGCAGGGGCGTTGTTGGAACGCCGGGGAAGTTGAGTTCGAGCAATCGACTGCGGAAATATTCGCCTGACGGAGACGGCCTGAAATTTTCACGTCTATTAGCAGGCTTGTCCACCAATTGTCATCGAAGACCCAGAGCTATCCAGCTGATATGGTGTTCCTCCAAGTAATCGACGATTGCCTGACCATAAAGTTTATTTCCAATCATGATATTTTCATAACCGTGCTTATCGTCCTGATAGCCAAATTCAGTGGCAAAGACTGCATACTTATCACTCAATTTCCCGAATGCGATATCCCAGTCTTTATGCGCTGCATTAATTTGTATTGCATAAGGATGGGTAGCATAGCCAATGTTTTCCCCTGCGATGGGTGCATCCGCCACGTACGACAAGTCATATGCATAATTCATTCCGCCAACAAGGATGATTTTATTCGGATCATTTGTGCGGATGACAGAGATGGCCTGCTCCGCGACCCTTTTCCAGGCCAACCACATGGCTCTTGTTGCTGGCTGTTGGGAATTGGCTGGTTCATTGAATAGCTCATAGAAAGCAACGGTATCATTATTGGCATAGCGATGGGAAATTGTATTCCAAAAGTCCAGGAATTCCTGCATATTTGTTGTTTGGTTGGGATCATCCACGTACCAATTATCTGCGATCGAACCACCGGAATGAAAATCAATGACGACATACATTTTATTTTCACCAGCCCAGGCAATAGTCTGTATCAAGGATTGTCAGTATTTTTTCCATGCCATAATTTCTTATAGCGCTAGGCAGTAATCGGCACTCGGATGATGTTCGCGCCCCAACTGGCCATGACCTGATAATAATGCTCATTCCAATCAGGTTGAATTGGATTATGTTCTAAAGCCAAACTAACCGGATCAGGCATTGCCATTCCTCGAAATATCATCTTCTGGCCAAACTGGTCCACAAAGGCGTTGCCCTCCACGTGGAAGCGGCGCGGAAAGCCACCCGGACCAACGGTTGGTGTGGGTGTTATTGTGGGTGTTGGCGTGTTCGTTGGTGTGGATGTGGGTGGTTCTGGCGTTAGAGTGGCAGTGGGTGGAATTGGTGTTGCTGGTTGACAAGCCGCCAATACAAGTACGATAACAAACAGCGTAGTTAATGTGTAGGTTTTCATTTTACGTCTCCTCGTGCCATGAGGGGTGATTGCGTGAAGCCGTCCAACCCCTTTGATACAAACTGCACGACGTCTCTATAACAGTTTGGATGTCGGGCAGTTTTAGGTGATTAGTTTAAACAAGAGCCGCTAACATACGACTGTTAGCGGCTAGTTTGATACCTCCCTCTGTGTCGTGATCAAACCTTGTCAGGTGGCTTGATTCCGCCTTGCATGATGGTTCTATAGAATAACGTCTGATGTGAAATCAACTTATTGACAAAATTGGGAACGTCCTCGAGGATTAGAGTGCCACCTCAAAATCCGAAAGGACATTCCCGATGACAAGTATAACCATAACTGACTTATTAACGATCGTTTTTGTACTGGTCGATGACTGGTACCAAGAGTATGGACGGAAACTGCTCAACGGGAAAGTTGGAGCGAAACCAGAATTTACGGACAGTGAAGTGATCACCTTGTTACTGACCATGGACTTCATCCCATTTCCGAGTGAAACCCAATTTTTGGGCTTCATCCGAGCCAATTATCTGGACCTGTTTCCGAAACTGCTGGATCAGAGCCAGTTCAATCGTCGGGCGCGCAGCTTACGCTTGCTGGTCGAACAGTTACGCCGCTACTGGTTGTTCCAGTCGGGAGCGGTCGAGCACACCTGTTTCTTGCTCGATACCAAGCCCGTGCCGGTGGTAGGAGTTAGGCGCTCCAATCGACACAGCGATTTTGCCGGGAGCGCCAGCTATGGTTACTGCGCCAGCCGCAGTATGAGGTACTTTGGCTATAAACTGGTTGCGCTCACCACTTGGGAGGGCGTCCCGGTGGTCTATGACCTAGTGCCAGCCAACACCGACGAGCGGGAAGCTGCAGAGTTGGTGCTGGATTGCTTGTACGGATGCCAGATCATCGGCGACAAAGGCTTTATCGGTGATTTCTGGCAAAGTCTGATTTTTGATCAAACCGGCAATCGCATTTGGACGCCCAAACGCAACAACCAGTTTCATCAAAATACGCAGGCCTTTGATCACTGGCTCAACAGTGTGCGTGAGAGGATCGAAGGAGTCTTCCATGAGCTGACAGACACTGGCCGTAATCTCGAAAAGTTGCTCGCCAAGACGATCGTCGGTCTGGCCACTCGAGTAATTGCCAAGCTAACCAGTCATGCTCTCAGGCACCTGCTCCGTATCCAGTTTGGTATTAAGGTCCTGTCTTTCGAAATCGGTGTATAAAACCGTCAATTCACATCAGACGTGAATAGCAATCATATAGTATAGCGAAACATAATGGAAATCAATCATTTTTAAATAGTATCCGTCCCAAAAATGGATAGTAGTGTAAACTTTTTTCTGTAATTTCAAGAAAGAGTAGGTCAGGTGTTATCCTTACGGTTACGACACCAAAAAGGAGAGCACCATGACCTACCAAGAGGATTTTACCCTACCTCCCGAAATACTGGCGCGGATAGCCAGCCAAGGATTTGACGCTCTGCCTGATCTGATCCGTGTGGCCCTGAATGCGGCCATGCAGGCAGAGCGGGAGCAATACTTGAACGCAGCACCTTACCAACATACGCCGGAGCGGCAAGGACACGCCAATGGCTACAAACCCAAGACGATGCAGACGCGGGTCGGGAAGATCACCTTTGATGTGCCTCAAGTGCGTGAAGGCGGGTTCTACCCGGAGGCGCTGGAGAAAGGCCTGCGCAGTGAGCGAGCCTTGACCCTCTCCTTGGCGGAGATGTACGTGCAAGGTGTCTCCACCCGTAAGGTCAAAGCGATCACGGAGCAGCTCTGCGGGACCTCGGTTTCTTCTACCCAGGTGAGTAATGCAGCCGCCCTGCTGGATACCGAGCTGGAGAAGTGGCGGAACCGGCCGCTGGGTGAGTGTCCCTATCTCTTCCTGGACGCCTACTATGAGCAGGTTCGGGAAGACGGACAGGTGCGCGATCTGGCCGTTTTGACGGCAGTGGGCGTCAATATAGTCGGCAAACGGGAGATCCTAGGCGTTTCGGTGTCCCTGAGCGAGCACGAAGTCCACTGGCGCGCCTTTCTGGAGAGCTTGAAGGGACGCGGCTTGGGCGGGATCCAGCTCATCACCAGTGATGACCACGCCGGGTTGCGTGCGGCCCGTCTGGCAGTGTTTGGCGGGATCCCCTGGCAGCGGTGTCAGTTCCACCTGCAGCGTAATGCACAGGCGTATGTGCCGCACAAGGATATGGCTGCCGAAGTCGCCGAGGACATCCGTACGATCTTTAACGCTCCCGACCGCGTCACGGCGGATGCCTACTTGGCCAGGACGGTTCAGAAGTACGGGAAGATCGCTTCCCGCTTGGCCGAGTGGATAGCCGCCAACATCCCGGAAGGCCTGACGGTCTTCGCCTTTCCGGCCACCCACCGGCGTTTGCTCCGCACCACGAACGGAGTGGAGCGCCTGCATCGCGAAGTTCGACGGAGGGCTCGCGTGGTGAGCATCTTTCCCAACCAGGCTTCCTGCCTGCGCCTGGTCTCCGCCATTCACGCCGAGATCAGTGATGAATGGCTGACTGGCAGAACCTATTTGACTTTTTAAGGTGCAGTCTAGCTCGTTTTTTCTTTCAAAGGATGCACTTGATCGAATTTACAGAAAAACCCTTGCACTATCAAATGGATAACTGAAACCTATATAGTTAATCTAAAACTATATGGTATGAGACGTTTTGATTCAGGCAATCCACCGTGTTAAATTTACCACTTATCGTATTTGAGATTGCGCGAGAGCTTGCCAAAATCATTCTTTTAGACTTGCAGGTCTTTGCCTGCCTGAATGCCTTTCAATGCGCCAATCTCACCTGAATGGATTAAAGCGTGATTGACCACGTGGATAAACATGGTAGCTACGCTACGCTCCCCGCGGGCGGATTTCACCACACGATCGAGCTCGTCCGGCGTCAGTTTATCCAGGTAGGAATCCGTGGCAGCGCGCACGACCTGCTGATAAGCCAACATGGGTTCCAGAGCCAGAGTCATATTTTTGACCTCCTCCCAGCCGCCACTATAACCAGGCGGGACCTTCACACCCGTTTTTTCAGCCCAACCGCCTTCGTCCCAAAGCTTTGGTTTCCCCTGCATGAGAGTTTGGACGAAGGCATCTTCCGAGTTCAGAAGGTGGACAAAGATAGCGCTGATAGGGTTGGCGGTTCCGGGCGGCGTCCAGTTGAACTGTTCAACAGTCATATCTTTCATGGATTCGTCGGTCTGGTGGCGCACAACCGCGACCATTTGCCGGATAAATTCAATGGTGTCCATAAATTACTCCTTGGGATTTGCGGGCGTCAGGATAACCACCGGGATGACACGCGTTGTCTTACGCTCGTACTCAGCAAAGCCGGGCATCATCTCGACCATTTGGTTATACAAACGGGTTCGTTCTGGTTCCACCGCAATGGATGCCCGAGCTTGGAAATTGTTCGGTGCCTGTTTCCACACTGACCAGCGGATTGGCGAGGATGTTGTAATACCAATCCGGGTTGGTCGGGGCGCCGCCTTTGGAGGCAATGATCACGAGTCGATCACCATCTCTGATGCAGGCGACCGGGTTAACGCGCGGTTGCCCGCTCTTTGCCCCGACGGTATGTAGGAGCAGCAGCGACTTGCCGGCGAATGGACCGCCGACTTTGCCGGCATTGGCCCGGAACTCCTGGATGATCGCCATATTCCGTTCATTTGGATTACTCATTTGAATCTCCTTTCATATTCTCATTTATATGGGAGCAGGTACGTAGCTCAACCTCCACTGCGAGGCATAAGCCATCCATTTGACCCTCTGTCAGAAGCGGGAGAGCGGGACCCTTTTCATTTTAGCGCGATTTCTGGCAAAGTGCGCCGATTTCCGATTGGAGAAGTTGCTACCTGGCCTGCCTGTCCTGCGTTCTCTATGTGGAGGTAAAAAGTCCATCACCGTTATTTGGGAATGATGAACCTATGTCTTGACTGTCCTGGTGGTCATGCAGGCCGGCGTGCGTCGGCTCGCGTGCTTTTTTTCTCGCGCCAATACGATAGAATGTGCATGTTTCATATGCGTGTGCGCTCATTATTAGTTACAGCGCGACCAGGATGTCCACTCCATTTGGTCCGGCAGGCCGGACCAAATGGCAGATAAGTTAAGTACTAGAATGTATGTGAAAATAATTGTGCAGATACTACAGATCCAACCTGAGAGGCATGCATGAGACCTTACGATCTGGAATATTTACGAAACGCAATCGCCGTGGCAGCAAAAGCACGCGAGCACGGCAACCACCCCTTTGGAGTAGTTCTGGTCGATGAAGGCGGGCAGCAGCTCTTGGAGGCAGAAAATACGGTGAACACCGGCCACGATATCACCGGCCATGCTGAAACCAACCTGGTCCGCAAAGCCAGTGCCGCCTTTTCGGCAGAAGTACTTGCCGGGTGCACACTGTATACAAGTACGGAACCCTGCGCCATGTGTGCCGGGGCGATCTTTTGGTCGGGTATCGGTCGGGTGGTATACGCATTAAGCGAGCGCGGTTTATTAGAACTTGCCAGTCCCCAGTCGGGTGGGGATTTCCTCAATTTACCCTGCCGGGAGGTATTCGCTCGAGGGGGTCAGGCGATCGAGGTGCTGGGTCCTCTACTGGAAGAAGAAGCGCGGCAGGTGCATATCGGATTCTGGTAAAGGGCCCGTGCCTTACTTTTCCACAGCTTCCTGGTCCGGCCGAACGCCGGTGCCGGTTCGGACAATTGATAAGCCTGCTTTACAATAGTTGTCCCAAATAAGAAGAACTAAGATTGACATTTACCAATTACCACAACGATGCGGGAGAGTAGTGCTCCCGTAAAAGAACCCAGATCCGCATGGCAAAGCGTTTTATCAGACTTTCGTGCTACCTTTGAATATATCGTACGCCTGCCTGGTATTTCCTCTCCCGTAACTGGAGTGAGAGGTGAATTCGCACAGTTAAACAGGGACGCTTTTGACTTTTTTCGTGGCTCTGTGACCTTGTGGTCAGGCTGTATTGAATATCACAACAGGGAAGCCGGAGGCTGCAAGTCGAGCGTTTATGGACGTGATATAGGTTGCATATGGCTTGGATATAGCTACGATACGCCTACGATACAGCCTGGATACAGTTATTGTAGAGCGATACCGAAGGCAGACGGAGAAAATTCAAGCAACCTGACAGGTCTGTTTGAGACCTGTCAGGTTGCCGGTCTATCATGGAGTCACCACAGGCTGGATATCGGTCCACGTCACGCCGCCGTTGGATGTTTTGACCAATGCAATCTGACCGGAATCACGAGCCACTGCCCAGGCCTTCAGCATATCGATAAAGCTGAACTGGCCATCCCAGTTGACCGCCTGCGGCCGTACCGGAGTCCACGTCTTGCCACCGTCCTGGGTTCTAAACATCGTACGGCTTAATGCGAGACCAGTCTGGGCATCGGAAAAGTACAATGCGCCGCCCAAATCAGGTATCGTAAAGTCTGCCGGAAGCGGCGATGACTGCCAGGTATGGCCGCCGTCGCTTGTGGCGTAAAGGTAATCGTGTTGAATTTGATAGGTGTTAGTATCCAAGCACTTCATGGCAAAGAAGGCGGAGGAGAGAGAAATAACAAACGGGTAATACATCCCGCAGGCATTGTTGTCGAACCAGCCAGCGGTGCCAGCCGGGGCGGGCAGGTCGATGCGTGTCCAGGTCACGCCGCCGTCCGAGGTGTGTGAGACGTGCGGGGCCGGATCAACGCCTTGTGCATCCCGCGTAAGCCAGCCGTTTTGTGAATCCACAAAGACCATGCCGGTCTTCGGGAAGGACTGGATTTCGTTTTCCGAAGTCGGATCGGTAATATCTGTCCAGGTCGCGCCACCGTCGTGGGTGGCAAAAAGGGCCACGTATTCATGCATCATACCCCCACCAAGTACAACCAGCAACCAGCCGTTTTGGTTGTCGATGAAATCCACGTACAATGGGCTGAAGGTTTCCGCGGAGACCGATGAGGTATAGATCGTCCCATAAGTCCAGGAATTACCGCCGTCTTGCGTGGACCACACCAGGATGTACGGCGGGACGCTGCCCGAGGCGAGCGGCCCATAAGCTACCCAGCCAGTCGAGGCATCCTTGAAGTACCCCAGAGCAACGATGTAATCCCCCGCAGCGGGAGCCGGTTGAGGCGGGGTGACATCGTGCCACGTATTGCCGCCATCCTGCGTACGGAAGACGTGGTCGCTCGCCTGAGATAATCCGCCGATTCCCCAGCCCAGTTTGGTATCCAGCATATGGATATAGGTGATGTCTATTTTCTGACCAGACTTCAGGTGCAGGATCGCCGGTCCGAGGACAGGCGTTGGCGGGATGGAGGTCGGCGGCTCCGGCTGCGGCGTATCGCTCGGTGTGACAATCGTCGATAAGGGCTGAGTCGGGGCGACCGTCGGGGGGAGCGTCGGGGGAACCGGGGTGAGGGTTACAGCAGGAGAAGTCGCCGAGGCTGTAATTACAGGGAGTGTATTAACCACCGGGTAGCACGCTGCCAGGAATATAACGGCGATCGAACCTGCCAACCACGCAGAAAACAATCTTCTCGTTTTCATTTTTTATACCTCCTTAGGGAAAACGGAACAACCGACCACTACTCAATTCATTCCCTATCTTCCAATCGTTTCGGCGGGCAGTTACTTATTAACTCTAAATCCCCTGTATTGATAAGACATTTATTCAAATAGTACTGGTCCATTTCAGCAGAAGTGCCCGTGTTAATTGATTACTGCGAAATTTAAAATTAGCCATATACCCTGCTCTACTAACAATGCTTCCCCATTCTCAAAACAAAAATTGCAATTTATAGTATATGCTTTCGTAATATTGATGTCAAACGGCTTTATCCCCTTTTTAAAAGCACCTTTGCGTGCTAAACAAACTTCTATGAGAGTGATTCTGTCAAGGCCAGGGTGAAACATGTTAGCGCAAAGTGGTAATGTCCCCTTTATGCAAAGTTAAAATGTCCCCTTGGAAAGGGACACGAATGGATGAACTTTTAGCCATGAGCAAAAAAGAAATGAGCCGATTGGAAATCATGCAGCGCCTGAAAGACAAACGCTTAACGCAAAAAGCAGCCGCCGGGATGTTGGGGATCAGCACCCGGCAGGTGAAGCGGTTGTGGCGGGCCTACCGCAAGAAAGGGGCAGACGGGTTGGTCAGCCAGCGGCGGGGCAAACCGAGCAATAACCACTTAGATGCGGGCCTGGTTCAACAAGCCCTGGATCTGATCCAGGAGAAGTACGCGGATTTTGGACCGACGCTTGCGCACGAAAAGCTCACGGAGGTGCATCACCTGGAGCTGTCGCGGGAAAGTGTGCGGCAGATCATGATCGCAGGGGGGATCTGGAAGTCGAAACGGGCGAAGAAGGGGGAGGTCCACCCGATGCGGGAGCGGCGGGCCTGTTTGGGGGAGCTGGTGCAGATCGATGGTTCGGATCACGCCTGGTTCGAAGAGCGTGGGCCGAGGTGCACCTTGCTGGTGTTCATCGACGATGCCACGGGACAGTTGCTGGAGCTGTGGTTTGTGCCCGAGGAAACCTTCTTTGGGTACTGTGAGGCCGCCCGGCATTATTTCGAGCGCTGGGGCAAGCCGGTGGCCTTCTACAGCGACAAACACAGCATCTTCCGGGTCAATCAGCCCCGTCCCCTCGGGCTCAGCAGCGGTCTGACCCAATTTGGCCGAGCCATGCACGAACTGGACATCCAGATCCTGTGCGCCAATTCTTCCCAGGCGAAGGGGAGGGTGGAGCGCGCCAACCAGACCCTGCAGGACCGCCTGGTCAAGGAACTGCGCCTGCGGGGCATTTCAGACCTGGACCGCGCCAATGCGTATGCGCCCGAGTTCCTCCAGGATTACAACCGCCGCTTTGCGGTCCTGCCCCAGAGCTCCTACAATGCCCATCGCCCCCTGCTCCATAGCGACAACCTGGCCCTGATCCTCACCCACCAGGAAATGCGCACCCTTTCCAAGAACCTGACCGTCCAATTCAAACAGGTCGTCTACCAGATCCGATCCGACCGCCCCGGCTATGCCCTGCGCAATGCCCAGGTCACCGTCTGCGAGAACCCCCACGGAGAAGTCACCATCCTCTACAAAAACAAACCCTTACCCTTCACCCTCTTCCACAAACCCATCCGCCAGGCCGAAGTGGTGGACAGCAAAACCCTGGACCACCAGATCCAGACCCCCACTCCGCCACCTGCCAACCATCCCTGGCGCCGCTATGGCAAGCACCTCAACGGCCCATCCCTCCCTAAACCTCTCTCGGACGGTTCAGACTGATGTGCGTCGATCCGCGAGCCCTTTATCCACCTTTTCCAAAGGGGACATCTCTACTTTGCAGAATGAGGGACTCTTTAACTTTGCCTTGACAGGCCAGGGTGAAACAGGAAAGCCCTGCGGACCGGCCTTGGACGGGTCGTTTCTGGAAAGCCGCCGGTCGATCAGCAGAATACTCAACGACCGCCAGCGGCCGAACTCCTTTTGAGCGCCTATCCTTCAACAGCGATCCCTAACTCCCGGTCCGACTTCTTTCGAATGATATCCTGGCAGCTTCATGAAGCGTAGAGGGGAAATTCACTCCTACAAACTTCTATCCGTGCCGGTTCATAACCGGACACCCGATGGTGTATTCGCTGGGAGGCGAGTGAAGCTCTTGGGGAGCTGCCCCATCTATTGATCGGTCTCCAGAGGAAAACCCGTTTGTTAGCCGGGCAGCTCGCACCAGGGGGAAGTGGTCCAATAATGAGCATGGGGTCTTGGAAGCTGTCCGAGATCAAATGGGTTTCAAACGGGCGCCCTGGGGAGGGATGTCTGTCTGGAGATATTTCCACAGCTCGACCAACAGCTTGCGAGCCAGAGCAACGATCCCGATGCGGCGTGCCCGGTTACCGCCTTGGGCAAAGCGTTCTTGATACCAGCGACTGAGCTGGCTTTCAGGCTGGTAACGCAGCCAACACCAGGCGATCTCGATCGCCATGGTACGGATGCGACGGTTGCCTGCTTTGCTGATACCCTGTTCGCGGGCACTCTCGCCGCTCTGATAGGGGGTGGGAGTGAGCCCGGCCAGGCTGCCCACTTCTCGCCGGTTGCGGAAGCCGCGCCAGGAGAAGAACTCCATGACGTACACCCAGGCCGCATTCATGCCGATGCCCCTGATCCGGAGCAATTTGCGCACTTGCTCCACAGCCGGAGCCATCGAAGTGAGGAGCGCCTCTTCCCGGCAGCGTTCGAGTTGATCGATCTGCAACTTTACCAACTGACAGCGCTCATACTCTCGCTCAATGGTAGCCCGCAGATCGGTGGGCAGCTTGGAGCCATCCCACAAACGGACCCCATCCAGGCTGGAGAGGAAATCTTTCTTGATGGACAGAGCTACACCCTGGCTGGCCAGCAGACCTTTGATGCGATTGATATGGTGGGTTCTTTCCGCTCTGATCGACATCAGTTCGCGATGCAGTTGGCGCTGATCTTCTTCTTCCGGGGTGGGAACATGCACAATGCTCCAAACCTTCTTCTCGCCTTGCTGGTAGCGGATCAGCATCGTGAGCAGCTTGCCAACATCCATCCGATCGGTCTTTGCCCGCCGTTTGCGCCGATTTACTTCGATGCTCGCCGAGTCCACCACCAGATTGGTGACACCCTTTGTCTTCAGGAAGCGATGTAACCAGAAGCCATCCCGCCCGGCTTCGTAGCAGCTGTATACTGGCGTATTCTCCAAAAGGCCGAAGCGTTCTTTGGCCAGACGGATCTCTTTGACCAATCCTGCCAGATCCCGGCTAGCCAGGTTGCGCAGGCGGGGCTGTTGCCCAAATCCGATACTGAACCCCAGCTTCCAGGCTTCATTACTGAGTTCGATCGCTATGTAAAGGTTCGGTGGAAAAGTGGTATCCTTTCCAATGTGGGACGTTTCTGGTTTCATATAAGCTCCTTTCCTGAAATGGTTTTGGCCTAAAAGGAGCTTACCAGAAACGGCCCACGCTTTCAAATTTCCCCCATATTATCTATTGATAAGCCTGGTTTACGATAGTTCTCCCCAAGAATACGTAAGAGAGAATTTTCGGCTTAATCTTTTAAAGAAGTGAGGACCACTTCCTCACTGGGAGATTTCCCTATCTGGCCAAGGGAAAACCCACAGATTATTTGGCTGACGGTCGGAAAATGATTGTGGTAGACTAGCCAGCTATAGAAAAGGATTTGTTTCATATGTCAGAGCCGATCATTCGCACCGAACACCTTTCTCGCACCTTTGGGGAAGTAAAAGCCGTCGATGATCTTTCATTGGTTGTGCCCGCAGGAATTGTCTTTGGGTTTCTAGGACCCAACGGGGCAGGAAAAACAACCACGATACATCTTTTATTGGGCCTGCTTGAACCCACCCGGGGTCAGGCCTGGGTGCTGGGCTTCGATACACGCACGCAGGCGGACGATATTCGCACCCACAGCGGCGCGCTGCTTGAGTTTGCCGGTCTCTATGAACGCATGACCGCCGAGGATAACCTGGATTTATACGGGCGTATCTACCAGATGCCTGCCTCCGAGCGGAATGCGCGCACCAAAGAGCTGCTTACCCACCTGGACCTATGGGACCGTCGTAAGGAGCAGGTGGGCAAATGGAGCCGGGGGATGAAACAAAAACTGGCGGTGGCCCGCTCCCTCTTTCATCACCCCCAATTGGTTTTTCTGGATGAGCCGACCGCAGGATTCGATCCGGTCGCGGCAGCCGCCCTGCACACCGACCTTGCAGCTCTGGTGGCTCGTGAAGGCGTGACCGTTTTCCTCAATACCCACAACCTGACCGAGGCGGAAAAACTTTGCACTCAGGTGGGCGTGATCCGCAATGGCAAACTTTTGATGGTTGGCAATCCCGACGAACTGCGTATGAGTAAGGACAACCCCCATGTCGAGATCACGGGGCGCGGATTTACCGAACAAATCCTGGCTTCCTTGCGAGGGCGGCCGGAGGTTGCCGGCGTAGAGCAGCAAAATGGCAGTTTGCTCATCGATCTGCGCGGTGAAGCCGAGGCCGGTCCGCTGGTGAGCCTTATCGTCAAATCCGGGGGTGAGGTGGAGGAGGTGCGCCGAGGGGAGAGCAGCCTGGAGGACGTTTTCTTGACGCTGATGAAGGAGAAGAAAAATGAGTGATATCTGGACGATTGTTTGGAAGGAATGGAGAGAGAGTATCTTTCCGGGAGGAAAGTTGGTATCCTTAGGTCCCTTATTTTTCATCGCTCTTCTGGGAGTTATTTTTCCGTTGATCGACAGACAGGGTTGGCTGACACTTTCCACTGCCATGGTACTGCTGAGCGTCTTCTTCCCATATTACTATATTCTCGTTTACATTGGGGATGCATTCGCCGGAGAGCGTGAACGGCACACCCTGGCAACTTTGCTGGCCAGCCGGATATCGGATCGGGCGATATTGTGGGGAAAAGTCATTGCCACCGTCAGCTACATCTGGGGAATGGCGGTCATCGCCTCGTTGCTGAGCATGGTCGTTGTGAATCTGGCGATAGGACAGAGGCCGTGGATGTTTTATACACCGGTAAGTGGTTGGTCGGCAATACTCATCTTTAGCCTGCTGGCCTGTCTTCTGGCTGCCAGTAGCGGGATATTGGTCTCCCTGCACAGTGCCACCGTCCGGCAGGCGCAGCAAACCTTGGCTATAGGGTCGCTGGCGCTGTTCTTGGTGGTTTACTTTGCGTTAAGAGTGGTACCGTCGCAGTTACTCCTGGCGATGAGCTCATCCCAGTTATTTCTGATCGCCATGCTGGTTCTGGCTGTCATCGACGCCATATTGTTAGCGATTTCGATGGCCAGCTTCCACCGCTCGCACTTGATCATAAATTGACCTACCATTTTTGTGATTGATGGGCTTGGGGCGAATTGTTTAACCATACTGGAAATCAGAATCATGATAATGGTCCCACCTGCACGGACGGTAGGCCAAAGCAGCTAAGTACACCCACAAAAGTTAGTTAGAAACAGCCCTGATGATCGACAAGGTCTTGGTAGGGGTCTGATTGAACCATTTGAAAAGGCATTAGTAGCATCAATCCTTTGACATGGGTAAAAAATTCACAATGAGTTGCCTCACTAGAAATATGATGCGAAAGCACCTCGATAGGATTCAACCAGAGACTATAAGTAAGCAGATAAAGCAACACCAAACTGTATGTCGTCAGAACCTTTGAGTGTAGCGTGATCGAATAACTCTTGGTAATCCCGGTTTACAATATTTATCTCTAGAAGTCATCTCAAAAATGCCTTTAGCCAAGGACGAAGGAACAGACCTATGAACCAGCAGAGTCCTCAAACCAACCCTGATCCGGCAGACAGCAGTACTTCCGCCAGCCCCGAGCCAGACAACTCCGGCGTGCGATTTCCGCCACCTCTGATCTACTTTTTGGCGATCCTGATCGGAGCCGCGATAGACCGGTTTGTCCCCATACGCGTTCTCCCTGCCGGCCTCACCGGTTGGCTTGGCGGAGCACTCGTCCTATTAGCCCTTATCTTAGCTGCCCTCAGCTTTCGAGAGTTCGGAAAAGCCAAGGCAACCATTCGACCTGATCATCCTGTCTCAGCGCTCGTGACAACCGGGCCATTCCGATTTAGCCGCAACCCATTGTATCTGGTCCTCTCGACGTTGCAGGTCGGCATTGGGATCTGGATGAACAGTGTGTGGGTGGTAGCGTTCTTGGTACCTGTATTGGCCTGGGTCAGGTGGCGAGTGATCGCGCTCGAAGAACGATACCTCGTCCGAAAGTTTGGTCAATTCTACCTTGACTATCAAGCCAAGGTGCGTCGCTGGTTATAAGGCCCAAGCTTTTTGATCCAAGCTGCATTGTGGATGACCCGATCAAGGATGGCGTCTGCATAAGTATGGTCGGGGAAGCCAGAAAACCACTCGCCGACCGGGACCTTAGAAGCCGCCAGGGTGGAAACACGCCCAAAATCGCAACTGAACCGAAACCAGGCTGGTTAAAAAGCACCGGTTGTCCACTCGACTGACCGCTTTAGGGGCTAAACAAACAATTGATATGCGGGGTTTACAATGGTTATCCCCGACGATAAGAGCTGAGACTGGGCGTCTAACAGTTACCGCGGTTCCGGATACGCATTAGATCCATCCTCGATTTCGGTTTTCGTTCACCTCCTTGATGGGCGCCGTGCCGGCCTTGAGCTGCGGCTCTGGACCACAATTCCTACGACGACAAGGACGCCGTAAACCAGGATGCCGATCAGGTTGTGCAGCTGAAAGGCTTGCGTGACCATGGAAGCACCGACCAGGGAGGAGAGCAAAATCAGCGTCCAGTCAAAGAGCACAAAGATCAGGATAACTCCCAGGATCCCGCCGATCAACCCGATCACCCAGGAAGGTAGGCTGAGGGGGTCTCCCAGCAGATTGAGAAGGCGGACCAGGATATAAGCCCCGCCAATAAACCCGACCAACGCAATCGCGGCCTGCTCCAAGAACACTGCCAGCAACGCGCCGACCAGACCGGCGCCCAGCGCTAGTAGCAGTGCCTCCCAGGTGGGAAGCGACTGGAGATAACGACTAACCAGTTCCAGGCCGACCGCGAATCCGGTCCCGGCGACCAGGAACCAGAACAACCTGCGCCCGAACACAATCAAGCCGCCCCCAACCAGCGCCTCGATCAAGAACATCGCTCACCTCCGATTCGATCGATTCCGAACACCACCTCTGATGTCAGTGAAAACCCGCTGGTCACCGTCCCTGGGTGGTTTGATGTACCTTTTAATCCGCCACTTTGTTCCGCTCGATCTCGGCTTCCTCTGCTGCAGCCAACTCTGCGCCTTTTTTCTCTCATTTACCGATCATAGCAAGGTTCGTATGTCTTCGGTTCCTGTTGTTCCGAAAGGGATGCGGAGTTCATCGCCTCCATTAGGGAGTTACTCCAAGGGATTTGATAATGGGGAACCATAATGGATTATCTCGTAACCGCCATGATTAATGCTAATCCCCACGGGCATGGAGCGTAAAAGATCACTGGAGAAGGCATGAGGCGTAAAAAAAAGAACTGCCTTTGGGTCGGGCAGCTCTTTGACGGGCTTTTTGTTTATTGCTAGGTGTGTTTATCGATCTCCGGCGTCTGTCCAAGCAGAATTATGGCCACTATTAAGACTAGGACCGATAAAAGTGTTACCAAGATAAAAGTACGCAAGGTTAGGAGCATAATCTGAGTAATTTTCGATATTATATGCTAATTCAAGGACAAGTCAAGGGGCGTGTATCAGGTGTTAGCACAAAGTAGTAATGTCCTATTTAACCAAAATAGAGATGTCCTATTTGGGATATCCCGAAGGTCAAGATTACAATCGTTCCTTGAGAAAGGGACGAAGAAAAAGTGGATCTCCTAACGATGAGTGCAAGAGAAATGACCCGACTAGAAATCATGCAAAAGCTGAAAGAAAAGCGCATGAGTCAAGCTGAGGCAGCCCGGCAGATGAGAGTCAGCGAACGGCACGTGCGGCGGTTATGGCGAGCCTATCGGGCTGAGGGGGCAGCGGGGCTGGTATCCAAACGGCGAGGGAAGGAAAGCAATCATCAGTTGAGCCGGGCGGTGAAACAAGAAGCCCTGGACCAAATCCACCGTCATTATTCAGACTTTGGACCCACCCTGGCGCACGAGAAGCTGACGGAGAAACACGGATTGCAGATCTCCGTGGAAAGTGTGCGCCAATTGATGATCGCTGAAGAGTTATGGGAGCCCAAGAAGGCCCGGAAAGCCCAGGTGCATCCGATGCGCGAGCGGCGGGCGTGCTTCGGGGAACTGGTGCAAACGGATGGCTCGGACTATGCCTGGTTCGAAGAGCGCGGCCCGCGCTGCACCCTGCTGGTCATGATCGATGATGCCACGGGACAGTTGGGAAGCTTGTTGTTTGTCCCGCATGAGAGCTTTTTTGGATATGGGGCGGCCATGCGGCTGTATTTGGCGGCCCACGGCAGGCCAGGAACGCTCTACAGCGACAAACACAGCATCTTCCATGTCAATATCCCCAGTGTGGGTCTGGAAACCAACCTGACCCAGTTTGGACGGGCGATGCAGGACCTGGAAATCCAGATCCTGTGTGCCAACTCCCCCCAAGCCAAGGGCCGGGTGGAACGCGCCAACGAGACCCTCCAGGATCGTCTGCCCAAAGAGCTGCGCTTACGCAACCTCTCCAACATGGCGGATGGCAATCTCTTCTTACCCGAATTCATCGACGACTACAATTCCCGCTTCGCAGTCCAACCCCGCAGCACCTTTGACTTCCACCGCCCCCTTTCCCCCTCTTCAGACCTGGAACGGATCTTCTCCTGGCAGGAAACTCGCACCCTCTCCAATAATCTCACCTTGCAGTATAAAAATGTCGTCTATCAGGTCCAGACCAAGCGTTCTGCTCTTTCCCTGCGCAAGGCCTCGGTCCTGGTCTGTGAAAACTCCCAGGGAAAAATTGATCTCTTTCACAACCATCACCCCCTCCTTTACACCCTCTTCAACCACCAGGAAAAACAGGCCCAGGTGGTCTCCGCCAAATCCATCAGCCTGGAACTCCAAAACCTATCCTATGCCCATGAACCTGCTCCCAGCCACCCCTGGCGTACCTATGGCACCCACCTGGACGGCTCTCCGATCCAACAGGACATTTCTACTTTGGAGAAATAGCGGACATTTCTATTTGGGG